>NZ_JAVKEA010000010.1:0-70635 GCF_040221695.1 Coleofasciculus sp. E2-BRE-01
ACTGGGATAACAACCCGTTCTAAAAGCATAAGGTATGCATAACAAGCACCAAATCATTGAGGAGCCGTGTGTGGCGAAAGTCACAAGCACGGTTTTGAAGGAGAGGGTAGGGAAGCAATTCCCTACTCGACTCAAACGGGGACTGGGATTAACTAAGCAGATATTAGACCACAATCAGGATAACCCATCCGACAAGATTAAGTTTCCCACTGGTATTGACCTCCATAAATGGTTGGTAGACGGTACGCTATTGAATAACAATAGTTTTGCGATCGCGCCTCCGAACTGACCCACACTCCTTTGTCTCAAGTCTTTAGTGGGTTGCATCAACGACAAAGGACAAATAGACAAATAGACAAATGACCAATAACAAAGCTTATGGCAGATTCAATTATGGAAAATCGCGACTATACCCTAATCATCGATAAAAGCGGCAGCATGTCAACACCGGATCAACCGGGTGGACAAACCCGTTGGTATACCGCCCAAGAATCAACGCTCGCCCTCGCCCGAAAATGTGAACAGTTTGACCCCGATGGTATCACCGTTTACCTCTTTTCCAGTCGCTTTAAACGGTACGACAACGTTACCTCAGACAAAGTGGGACAAATCTTCTTAGAAAATGACCCGATGGGACGGACTGACTTGGCTAGTGTACTTCAGGATGCACTCAATAGCTACTTTCAGCGCAAATCGGCGGGACAAACCAAACCCGAAGGCGAAACCATTTTAGTCATCACAGATGGGGAACCGGATGATCGCAAAGCGGTGATGCGAGTCATTGTGGAAGCATCACGCCATATTGATCGAGATGAAGAATTGGCAATTTCCCTGATTCAAGTGGGTAACGATCCCACAGCCACGCGATTTCTCAAGATTCTCGATGATGAGTTGCAAGGGGCGGGTGCCAAATTTGATATCGTTGACACCGTTACCCTAGATGATATGGCAGATATGACGTTACCCGAAATCTTGCTGAACGCGATTCAGGATTAAACGTTAAGCGGGGTGGGTTTAGTCCAGTTATCGGTTTGAGTAATAGTGTTATCAGTCAAACCATCCGTGTCAACTTAAGCTACACCCCTCACCCACAGCCCCTCTCCATCCCCCCTAGACCCCCTTTGAAAGGGGGGAATAAAGGAGAGAGGGTAGCAAGAGGGGCGCAACATTGGTTTTCCCTGTTCCCTGTTCCCCGTTCCCTGTTCCCTTTATCAGTTTTTGTTATGCCAGATCGAGATTACACGTTAATTATCGACAAAAGCGGCAGCATGTCCACACCGGATCAACCTGGTGGAAAAACCCGTTGGGAAACAGTTCAGGAATCTACCTTAGCTGTCGCCCGAAAATGCGAACAGTTAGATGCGAATGGTATCACCATTTATCTGTTTTCCAGTCGCTTTAAACGGTATGATAATGTCACCTCGGATAAAGTGACTCAAATCTTTCAAGAAAATGACCCGATGGGGCGTACAGATTTAGCCTCTGTTCTCAAAGATGCCACAGATAACTACTTTCAGCGCAAAGCGGCTGGAGAAGCCAAACCCGATGGGGAAATAATTTTGGTGGTTACTGATGGCGAACCCGACGATCGCAAAGCGGTGATGCGGGTAATTATTGAAGCATCGCGTCAAATGGATCGGGATGAAGAATTGGGGATTTCGTTGATGCAAGTCGGGAATGATCCCACAGCCATGCGATTTCTCAATATTCTGGATGATGAACTGCAAGAAGCAGGTGCTAAGTTTGATATTGCGGATACCGCTACCTTAGACGATATGGCGGATATGACACTATCCGAAGTCTTGGTGAATGCGATCATCGATTAATCGCTAATCCGCTCATTTGTTTCGACTTCGCTCAACCCAACCTAATACGAATGTTGCTGACTTAAGCTGGGTTCGTAGTAGGCACTTTAGTGCCAGAAGCGCTTTAGCGCTTACTACAAACTCTATTCCTGTCTGATGAAAAAGCAAGCCAATAAATTTAGTCATCTCACCGCTAAAGACAGAGTTTATCTCTCCTTTCCCGGACAGCTTCTCCTCGAACAAAAGCGGCTTCAGGGTAAAATTCTCGACTTTGGTTGTGGTTTGGGTAATGATGTCAAACGTCTGCGGCAAAAAGGCTTTGATATCACCGGATATGACCCTTACTATTTCCCCGAATATCCCACTGTTAAATTTGATACTATCCTCTGTTTTTATGTGTTAAATGTTCTCTTTGCTGAAGAACAGGCAACTGTTCTGATGAACGTTTCACATTTATTAAAACCCGGTGGAAAAGCCTATTATGCGGTGAGGCGAGATCTGAAAAGAGAAGGATTTCGAGAACATTATATTCATAAAAAACCGACGTATCAGTGCGTCGTCAAACTTCCCTTCCAATCCATTCATCTAGACGAGTATTGCGAAATTTACGAATACGTTCATTATAACTATCAAAGACATTCTCAAAATAAGTGCATCTTTTGTAACCCGCGCAGAAGTCTGCGAGTCCTAACCGAGTCAGCCACAGCTTATGCCATGTTTGATGGGTATCCAGCCAGTAAAGGTCATGTTCTGGTGATTCCTAAACGTCATGTTGCCAATTATTTTGATTTGGACTTTAAAGAACAATCTGCTTGCTGGTTCATGGTTAACAAAGTCCAAGAGTTTTTAACGGAGCAATTTCATCCCGATGGGTTTAATGTGGGATTCAATGTGAATCGAGAAGCTGGACAAAAGATGATGCACACGAGTATTCATGTTATCCCGCGTTACCAGGGAGATGTTAGAGGTAAAAAAGGTGGAATCAGATCGGCGATTCCTAAACGAAAAATTTAATAATAACGCTGTAGCGGTTAGGATACATCATTTGGTAGAGACGTTGCATGCAACGTCTCTACAACAGTTCATTTGTCCTAATCGATGTGTCTATTGCTATAGCAAAAAGGGGGTAGTTATAGCACTACGCATTAAGGTTAGGACCTGAAGGGGTGACAAGCCTCTTGCACTTTCTCAAAGCTAACTTTAGGATTACCGTAAGTCAGATTATCTAACAACGTTCCGTTAAATACATCAACATCCTGGTGAACGATCGCTAAACGTTGACGATACCCGGTAACATCTAACTGGCGGATGTCGATACCATCAATCAAAATGCTACCTTGATCCGGTTCAAAATACCGAAACAAGAGTTTAACCAACGTAGATTTCCCTGAACCCGATCGCCCGACTAATGCGATCGTTTGACAGGGTTCAATTGGCAGCGGCTAATTCTTGTCTCAATTTTATTTGGGCGAGGTTGTACACTAATAAACACAGTCCCATTATTATCGCGCTCACTTCCACCCTCTGGGGATTTTTAATGAATACACTAATAATTTTGTATAGTTAACATCTAAAGCAATCTGAAAAGTGTTCTATATCTTTATAGACCTCTAGAATATCAAATTCTTCTTTTTTGATTGCCAAATTCCGCAGACCATATAATACTTGGCTCCAAAAACCTCCGATCAGACAAATACGAATACTTGGCATTGTCAGTGTATAACGTAGGCACCAAGTAACACATAGTTCGTCAACTGTACCAATACTTCCATTTTGAACAACAAACAATTCACTGCTCTGTATTAAAAGCCTAAGTCTATCAAACAGATCTTTAGCTTTGATTTCTTCAGTAATGAATTGGTGCGCTGGTTTTGGATCAAATGAGGCGTTGGTAATGCCAATACATTGACCTCCAGATTCTACAACCCCTTTAGAAACTGCTTCCATCAAACCATAGTACCCTCCGTTTTTCACTGTATAACCTTTGCTAGCAAGGTACTTACCCAGCTTAATGCCATCCTGATAAACAGGATCATCTACCGTGAATTCAGAGCCACCAAAAGTTGTTGCATATTTTTTCATGATGAGCGTAATTGCGATAAAACGTAGCTTCTGTATTGTACTAAATGAGACAAAAGTTTTAAATCTTGGAATATTCCAGTTTTATGCATTTCTTCTAAAGATATGTGTCCTTCAATAAAGAGGTTAATAATGTCAAAATGAGTAAAGCAAGAAAAACATTTTTGTTCTTCTCTTCTAAGAACCTTTCTCACAGAAGGATGAGCTAAATCTGGTGGTAATACACAGTCTCTTTCAAAAATGTTCTGGTGATTATCAATTATCCCACAAGGACACAGTGGGCGACTACCATCCTCGCATCCATACAGACCTATGATAGGTAAAAAGCATGTGTTATTTTTTCGACCCTTTACAGTCTCTATGAGAGCTTCCATATATCCTTTTGGAGGAATTGTTCCTAAAGGAAAAGCATCTTTTAAGTGAGATAATATGGCGATATTAGCCTCAGTATTAGATAGGTAGTAGTCAGAAAATCTGACTGGAAAAGGAATGATAGTAACTTGAGGAAAATGCTGAAAAAAATATTGAAAAAACTCTGTTAAATACCGAATATTATGATCGGTGAGTACACAGCTTATCTCAAATTTGAATCCTTGTTCATACAACCAGCCTACAGTTCTTAGAACCTTCTCAGTGTTTCGAGTAGCTTCCTTATAGCGCAAAGCATTCGCTTGATCTATGTATCCGTCAAGTGAAATTTGAAAACAGAACTTATTTGGATCAAGCTTTTCTAAGTTCTCTCGTTCTATGAGAGTGCCATTAGATACAATAAGGACTTTTTCAAACCTTTCTGAAGCTAAAATCAATTCATCAATGACTTCAGGTAAAAGAAAAATCTCTCCACCTGAAACTTTCAACAGATATGAGTCAGATTTTTCTAAGATGTGGGAAATATTTTGCCTTAGATCACTGACAGTATAATCAAAGTGTATTGTTTGACTCTTCTGTCGTGAAAAAATTTTGTCGCCTCTGCGAAAGGTTTCTAAGTTTCCCAATGTCAACCAGCAATATTGACAACGTAGATTGCAAAGCTCAAATTCCACTTCGAGTGATGTTAAAAAAAATTTTTTCATTGTCATGTCCTTTTGTGATAATTTCTGTAATCTTCAATATACTTATGTCCACCTTTCTCATACATTCGATGAATGCTATGATTATGAACATAGTATTCAGCCGTAACTGGATCAAAGAATTGATAAACCTTATAGCACTTATTCATCCGCAAAAACAAATCTAGATCTTCTTCAAAGACAATATTTGAATCAAACAAACCAACAGAAAGACAAAACCTCTTATGCATTACCATAAGTGGTAACACGCATCCTGTATCGGTATCTGCCAACTCACCATGATATATTTTACGTGATGAAGGTTTGATGTCCCATACAGGACCAAACACAAGATCGACCTCATGTTCTTTAATAATATTATGGCGAACCTCAAGATGATTTGCAAGATATATATCATCAGAATCTAAATAAGCAATATAGTCACCTTTTGAGTGTTCTAAACCTTTATTACGAGCGCAGCTTGAACCAGAATTGTCTTGATAGATGTAATGAATTCTGGAGTCTATAATAAATTGACTGACTATGCTCTCAGTAGCATCTGATGAGCCATCATTCACAACAATAAGTTCCCAGTTTTTATATGTCTGACACTGTACACTCTGAATAGCACGAGCGATAAATTGATCGTGCATAAAAGTAGGCATAATAACCGATATCATTGTCCCCCTATATCCCAATTAACAGTATTAGTGTGCAAACGGGTACGTGCATAACTAGGTGACTTTGTGACTAAAGTTGCCTCAAACACATGCAGAGAAGAAAGATGCATAAAATTCAACACAAACTCGCAAATATCGCTCATCAGAAGCATATCTAAATTTCCTTTTGCATCTTTAATAATAGTATTTTCATTTTCGGATTCTGCAATTTGACCTAAATATAAGTTACTTACTTGAAGTCCATTCATATGCTCTTCTGAAGCTAAGGAGTTTGCAAAAGCCTCCATAGCAGCTTTTGTCATAGTGTATAAAGCATTTCCGGCTTCCATACCGGATTTTCTATTAACCCAGTCAGCCAAAAAGTTAACTAACACAGTTTTTTTAGAACGTCGAATTAGAGGAATTAAACTTTTAATTAAGAAAGCTTGTCCTTTAACATATGCATCAATCATAAAAAAGAAATCCTCTGTTTGGCAGTCATACGTTGTTCCAACGTATGAACCACCAGCAACATTAAGAATTAAATCGACGGAGTTTAAGTATAGTTGAATTTCTTTAACCGCTAGCTGTACTTGATTCATTTCTGCTAAATCGCACACAACAATATAAGTTTGACAGTAGCTCTGTACATTTAACTGCACTTGTCGAAGCTTCTCTTCTGTACGTGCTAAAAGTACCATACACTCAGCATGTGGTGCGAAATAGTGCGCTAGACTTTTTCCAAGCCAGTCACTTCCGCCGATAATTACTATGTTTGACTTATTCATGAGTTTAGATTGTCTGATTGAATGACATAATTACCTATGAAAATAGCATCTAAATTAGTTTCTCTGAAGGTATCTATAGCATCTTCTGGTGTATTTACGATTGGCTCTTGAGATCCATTGAAAGAGGTATTCATTAAACCAGGGATTCCTGTTAATGTATAAAACTCTCTCACTAGCTTAAGAAAATGCTCAGGTGTTCTTCCTTGGTGAATGGTTTGTACACGAGATGTGCCATCCACATGAATAGTTCCAGCAAAAAATAATTTACTAGCATTAGATACAATGGGAAAACCAAACAGCATAAATAAACTCTCTTTGCAATTTTTGAAGAAAACCTGAGAGAACTCCTCTAAAACTACAGGAGAAAAAGGACGCCATATTTCTCGTAGTTTAATCTGCTGGTTAACTCGATCACGAATTTTGATAGAGTCAGGACGGGCTAATATACTTCTTGCGCCAAGCGCCCTAGGTCCAATCTCAGCTTTTCCTTGAAACCAACCAATGACTTTATTATTTGCAATGTACTGTGCTGCAACAAGTTCAGGCTTTTCTAAGTATTGAAAGTGAATATTTTTGCTCTCCAAGGCTTTTCTAATATATTTATTGTTATAAGAGGGACCAACATATGGAAAATCTGTTAACTCTATCTGGCTAAAACCGTTTTGCTTAGTAAAGTATACTGCAGCACCCAGAGCAACACCAGCATCATGTGACACGGGTTGTACAACGATTTTCTTAGCTGGAAACTTTTGTAGTAAAGAACCATTACTTTTACAGTTTAAGCCAACCCCGCCAGTTATGATAATCACTTCGTCTTTTTGACTAAGGTAAGTACGAACCAGAGACTCTATTGCCTCCTCCAAGCTATGTTGTACAGATGCCGAAAAATTAATAGCATCAGAGTTTAAATGGAGTTTATCCCGCTTAAGAAAATCAATCTCTTTGTGGGCTTTAGTAGATCCAGCAATTTGTAGATTGGGGCAAGAGGCTTTAAACTGAGGAATCCAGAATTTATCAACTATTGACACAGCATCATCTAAATTTTCATAATCAATTCCTATCTGATTCGATGGTACTGGGCTAGAAAAATTTCTTGCGTTGTTGCTCTTCCAATAGTCTATAGTAGGCTTTCCGTAGGAGGAGAGTCCCATGAACTTACCCGTTCCCGACAAACCAAATCCAACATAACTAGTAGCTGCTTCATAGTAGTAACCAAGAGAATGTCGAGAGTCGAAAGCATCTAGCTTCTCAAGAGAATTATCTTTGTGGCGAAAAATACTTATTGAGTCTTTTTCACCCTGACCATCAACAACAACAACTAGACTTTGCCGAAATGGTTCTAATATAATCCCGCTATAAGCATGTGCTAAGTGATGCTCCAGAAATACTACTTTCTCCAAAGGAAAGAGATCAGGGGCATGAAGATCAGTAAGTAGTTTTCTTGCGAAATCAACAGCACCAATTTTAGGAGATGCAAGTTGACCAAAATATGGTAAATCCCATCCTACAGCAACATAATCCAAATCCCCCCAGTCAATACCACCTGTTTGCAAACACCATCGTGTAGCAAAAGCTGGAACTGTATGTGGTGCATGCTTTACTCTAATAAAACGCTCTTCTTCGACTGCTGCTACAAGTTGACCATCTACAATTAGGCATGCAGCCGGATCGTGAAACCAATCTCCCCAACCATTAATTCCAATGATTTTCATAATGCTAATTTATAACATCTAAAAATAAGTTGTGAAATTTATCTGAGATACTCTTTGGCAAAAAACTATTAGCTCTTTTAGCTACAGATTTGGACTTCTCAAGATAAAAAGAGCTATCCATTAGTAGCTTTATGATAATATGTTGAAAGTCTTCTTTATTGGAAAAAAGTAAGTCATTATCTTCAACGATTTCAGGCATTGCACCGCTGTTGAAACATACTACAGGTTTTCCTCTCGACATCAAGTCAACTATAGCCATCGACCATAGCGCTCCACTTCTCAAGTGGCTAATTCCAATATCTACTTGAGTAAGAGCTTGGTAATAGGTTTCTTGTGTTGAGAAATGCCGAATCCTAACAAAGGGCAAACTTTCTAGATATTGGCGTATATCGGTTGGGCTTGGGTCAAGTTGATTTCTGAAGGTAGAACGCTTATCAGTAGGATCAGTGACAACAAGAATAAACGGAATTTTATCGTTTAGTTCTTTAAGATAATCGAATATCTCACAACCACCATAATGGGTATACAATCTATGATTGTAAAGGAGAGTCGGCTTTCTAATATTTTTGGTAGAATTACTAATAGAAAATATACAAGATTGCTTATAGTCTTGTACTGGAGGAGGAATAACTTCCATAAAAATATCTTTGGTTTGAGAACCTGCAGCAGTAAGGAAAAGACGTTTACCAAATTGACTACCAATAATATTGGCATCAGAGACAAGTGCTGACTCTAGTTGCCTCTTCCATATAGCTTGCCCTGCACCAAATAAGTTTTGACTGGGATCGAATTTTATATTTCCTTCTTCTGAAATGCCTTGAATAGCTAAGTAATGATAATAAGTAATGCAAGGAATGCTTTTATTCCAAACTTCATAGAATAAAAGCTTCAAAGCAAGTGTTAATTCACTTTGGTTTATTAAAGCAATATCAAAAGGTTTAGTATGAGTCAGAAGTAGTTTTAGTTTTTCCCATTCTATGCTCATCCTAACTCCAAATTTGCTATCTGAGAAAGGCAGAAAAATAGGCTTAATAACCTCAGGTAAATAAGGCATTTTAGGAGGTCTAATTAAGCTTACTTCATGATCTTTTTGTGCAAGATTATGAAGAAGTGATCTCTGGAACACATATCCACTATCTGCTTCCAGATTAGATATATTGCTAACATTTAAAAAAGACAATATTCTCATTGAATAGACCAGATCTTAATTTCATTTAAAATTTGTTTTTCTAAAGACAAATTCTCCGTTGCAATCGCATCAAATAGTCTCAGCAGATATTCTTTTGCCGCTTGCATTTCAAATTGATCTAGACCTTTTGTCTGAATTACTGGCTTACTCCCATCAAACTGATCATAATCCGAAGAGACAATCCAATTATGTTCTACGGCATCCTTGTACATCTGGGTTCCCCAGTAGTGGACTGGGAAGTTAATACCAATACTTTGAGGACGACATAAAGAAATTAAATTGGCAGTAGCAAAAATACTCATGCGTGTTTCTCCAGGAAAACCAACCATTAATAGAAAAGCAATGGCGATTGTAAACTCTTTGCTCCACTGACTAATATTAAGGAGTACAGCATCGGTAACACCGCGCTTTAATTTTGTAAAGCGTAATTCTGGGTCTCCAGATTCAACACCAATATTTACTCCTTTACATCCAGACAATGCCATTATTTGCAGTAAATCACGACTTAATCGATCAGCCCGAGTTTCACACCACCATTCAATTTTGACGGCAAGTTTTGATATGGCATAAGCAATTTCTAATGCCCTATTTTTATCTAAAGAAAATACTGGATCACGAAATAAAAAACGTGTATATCCTAAAGCAATAGCATCTTTAATTTCTGCTATTACATAATCTACTGATTTTGCTCTCCATTGTTTTCCTTGCACAAGAGGGTAGGGACAGTAATATGAGCAGGCATACGGACACCCTTTACTAGAAAGTATGGTCGTGCATTCTCCTAGCTTTGGATAATAATATTTTTGATCCTTTACAAGCTGTCTTTCGGGAAAAGGCAGAGCTTCTAAATTATCTATGCCTGCTTTCTGGTTGATTAAAATAGCGCCATCTACATAAGATGCTGTACCCCGAATATCTTGCCCCAGCAAAATATCTGCCAGGTTATCATGAACTTCTGAGATCAGACACAAGCTAAAATTTGCTGTTGAAAATATCTTTTTCAGAACGGAGACATCATGCGTATATATTTTTGCGACAACTGAGATGCCAAGACTAGTTAATTTTCTCCCAAATTCAATGTCAGTAGATAAAGTGGGAAGCGATATCTCAACAATTGCAAGGTCAATATTGCAATGTTGCACTCTTCTTAAAACTTCATCGTCAGAAATATCTTCTGCTTGAGCATCCAATAGGAAAACTTTGAATTGTTTTTTAATACAAGCAGCGAGTTGCAACAAATCGAGGGGTGGAAGTATGTACGAACAGTCCCTGTTTTGTGTAGATTCAAACCCAAGTCCACCAGCATATTCTCTAATGATATACTTATCACATACTGGTGGAACAATAAAACACACACAAGAATCAGTATCTATCATAACGAATTGATTCTTTATTTCTTTGACTGAACAGTTTTACACTGAATCGTACTTCCTCTTTTTGTTGGAGGCGGTTAGTGATCCCTTTGTTTGTGGTATGCCATCGATATCGATAAAGCACGCCATTTACTCTCTGAAAAATAAATCCGGCTTCTGCAAGTCGCAGTACAAGATCAAAATCTTCTGCATATTTATACCTTGTGTCGTAGCCATTAATTTTAAGCAAAGAGGCTATTTTATATAATCGGACATGACCAAATGGTAAGAAGTTGTTTGCTTGCCCAAGTCTGTCATATAATTTGATTAATCGCTGTATAGCATCTTGAGGGCTAGTACAGTCAGGATTTTGAACTATTTTCTGTTCTTGTCCTTGGGCATCAATGAAAACAAAATCTGAATAGATCAGATCAGACTCAGGGTTTTCTGATAAGCACTGCATAACTCGCGAAACTGTCTCAGGTATAAACTCATCGTCAGCATCGAGACCAAAGACATATTCCGTCTCAATAAGTGGCAGTACATAGTTCCAGGCATCTGAAGTACCTCCGTTTTCTTTCGTGAATACTGTAATCTGATTTTCATAGCTACGAAGAATACCGGCAGTGTTATCTGTACTCCCATCGTTGACAACAATGATATAAATATCATCAGAATAACTTTGCTTGACTACACTATCTATAGCATTTTGTAGAAATTTACTCCCGTTATAAACAGGAATTACTACTGTCACTTTCATCCATGTGAAACTCCTAGAAGGATTTTAATCGCTAATGCTTCCTAGACTGAAGTAACAGCCGCCTAGGTCTAGTCAGCTTCAGCCAATTCACTCCACTATAGCGTTAACAAGCGTAAATATAGCAATTAAACTCCACAATCTTCCTTCGATGACCTGATTAAACTGATTAACTAAACTGGCACAAACTATGATAAACGCTCCTTAGACTGAAGTTCCCGCTGTCCAGATATACTACAGGGGGCTAAACCCCTATTCCGTAAGGGTTTTAGCAATTTAGCTCCCTCATTCGTACCCCTGTATTTTTAAGATTTTCTTAAATTTTCTGGGCTTTCTTCTCATACGTCCAGTTTTGCTGACGGTAGACTTCCGCAACAACCAGTAAACTCTTATAATTGATGATGACTCAATGATACATCTGTAGCCGGAGAAGGTAGTGACCCAGACGCACCTTGCCAGACCAGAGTTCATAGTCAAGTTCCAAGCTTTGGGGTAAGGGGTATCCCTCTAGTTTCAGCATCCGCGTATAGTTTCGCAGTTGCAACGACTGATGCTTCTTTGTCGCCTTTTCATGAAGCCAATAGCGACTGATACCATAAACCCCTCGCTCCCAACGATGACGATAACTCAAATTACCATTTGCCTGCATCGTCATAATCATCCGATAGGGGGAAATTTCTAGCCACAAAAGTCGCTGGGGAGTGCGCTTGACGACATCCGTGGGGCTAGTTTGGGGAGGGTGTCGGGATTCCCATTCTGGGAGAGGGGGTTCTCTTAAGAGCAAATGAAAGCGATCGCGTTCTTTTTGATACAGTGTCGCTGCTGTTTCGATGGTGAACCAAATCGGCAGATCAGTGGATACAACCGAAAGACAAACAGGTAAGCGGTGATGTGTGAGCATGGATCTTACAAATGTAAAAGCAGACGGATAGCATACTTTCCTACAAACCCCGTGACCGCAATCCGGGACTATACCGAGTTGCGCTCAAACATAATAGATAGGAAAAGCCGGGGGAGCAGGGGAAGTAGGGGAAGCAGGGGGAGGGAAAGTTATATCTTTGGAATGCAACTTGGTATAAAAAGCCAACTAGATACCTTCTGATTCGTCGATATGCTTATTTTAAGGTAGGTACGATAAAAGTTAACGGTGGAGATACTCGCTCCCGAAAAGAAGCAAGCTACGTCATTTGTCTCCAGAAGAGGGAACAGGGAATAGGGAACACCTCGGACTTCGGCGTGAGCGCGGACCCCTGAGCCTGTCGAAGTTCAGTCGAACGCTTACCTCGACTTACTTCGGCTTGCCTCGACTTACTTCGGCTTGCCTCGACTTCGCTCGGCAACACGCTCAGTAACACGCTCGGCAACACGCTCAGTAACACGCTCGGTAACACGCTCGGTGTGTATGTAACAGGGAACAGGTAAGGTAGAGTTTTGAGTTAACTTCCCCAGCTCCCCCAGCTTCCCCAGCTTCCCCAGCTCCCCTAGTCCCTACTCAATCCCCTTTTCCGCTTTTCTGGCTCGTCTGGCTTGTTTACCAAATGCGAGAAATCCAAAAATCAGCCAAGCGGCTAGAAGTCCTCCCGTAATCAACAACATGGAAACCAAACCAAATCTAGCAATTAGACTCGGTGCGGCGGCGGTGAATAATCCACCGCCAACAATGGGTTCAAAAAACAACTGTTTGTATGCAAAACTTTCAAAGGCACCAGAATGATTGTCTGGGTCAACCATTCGCAATAATAAAATACCCGTTGCAGTGACTCCCATCGATTGTCCCAAATCACCCAGCCCCCGTTCAAACCAGTAGGAAGGAATCACGCGAGGGGCGAGATAAAGGAAGGCAAAAATATTCCAAGTTATCCCAGCGACACTCAGCAGCAGAAAGGAACCAAAGTTTTCTCCGAGTACAGTTAGAGAAATAGTGGCTAAGGCGGTAACGACGACAATATCTAAGGCGACTCCAGCAATATTATTCATTAAAGGGCGAATAATTAGCGGATGGAGTCCTAACCGTTCCATCAGCAACTGGACAATAATCCCGCCAACTAGCGCCATGGGAAAGAGGGGGACATACGTCATCATTTCAAATCCACCTACACCCCATGTCACCGACTCGATCCAGACTAATCCTTGCAGAATCAGCCACCCGATCGCGATCGCTAATCCGACGAAGCCAAAGTTCAGCGACAGCGGATCAATTAACATATTCCGCATCAAGCGCGATCGCGCCCTGCGGATTTGCGGGGTTTCACTGTGGGTGTAATCCTCAAACCATTCCGGTTCAGCTACATTTTGCTGAACGCCTTGCACATAGCCTTGGCGTCTCCCCCAATTCGCCAGTACCGTTCCCGTGACAATCCCCGACACAATCCCTACCGTAGCTAATCCTACCGCCAAGTCAGCACCATCGGGAAACCCCAACTCTTGAAACGTTCCCGCCATCCCTGCGGCTGTACCATGTCCCCCTTCAAAGGCAATTTCAATTAAAGCGGCTGCTGTGGGATCGATTCCAAAGACAGGAATCAGAATGAACAAGGTGAGTAAAATCCCCACCACATATTGTCCCCACGCCAAACTTTGACCAAATACAACTTGAGGTGCAGCCTTATTCCAGATATCCCTGGGATGGGGAATCGATTCACCCAGAAACAAGGCGGCGAAGACGATATTGATAAATACCCCAGGAGACTGTGACCACACATCCCGAATGGATTCAGGGAAGACACCATTCGCCAGGGGTGAATTTGGATTTGCGATCGCACCCAGAACCTGGGGTCCCAACACCAGCGCCACCACGCCAGCGACAATGGATTCGGGGATGTAGAGTTTTTGTATCCAACGGATTTTTTGGTGAATGAACCGCCCCACCAGAATCAGGAGTGCAACCAGGATAAAGGCAAACAGGGCATCTTTGAGACTAGACATAACATTTTACTTAATCTATGGGGGGATGCCAGCCAACTTGAACCCAGCGCTGGCGGGCAAGGAATAATGAATCGATTTAAGCACAAAGCCATGACTGTTGCTTGACTGATGGCGGTAATTCCTTCAATTTTTGTTCTCTCTGTACTCCAGTTGACTTCTCCCCTCCTTACAAGAGAGGGGATTCTAATTGGCTCATAAGTAGGTGGACATGTTCAACTCAACCTACAAAATTCAAGAGTATATATACTTAGTTGTTGTGTATACTCATTTTTGATATAGTTTTATTAAAAGAAATGAGAGATAATCCGGAACACTAAACTTTCAGTTAGTATGTCAATGTATTGCCACATCACAGATATGCCCAAGTACGTTAATTTGATAGTGTCATGACGTTGGATTTACAGAAATTTTATCAAGCTACACTTCCCCATAGAACTTTATTTGTGGAAAATTCTGAAGAAGACCAGCAGTATTACATCGATTTTTCTTCTGTGCGTGGTGGTCAGATCATTGATGAGTTAAAGAGCACGATCGCATTATTGTCGCTGGAGACCCCTACCTGCCAGCTATTCACCGGACATGTTGGCTGTGGTAAGTCTACGGAATTGCAGCGCCTGAGGAAAGAGTTAGAAGCGGAAAAATTGCATGTGGTTTACGTTGATTCGTTGGATCACCTAGAATTAGATGATGTTGATGTTAGTGATATTTTGCTAGTGATTGCTCGCCATGTTAGTGAAAGTCTCGCTCAACTAAAACTAGAGGAATCATCTGATCTTAAGACAACGCTTAAAAAAGTGGGAAAATTGTTGCAGAAAGAAATTGAATTTGTAGAAGGAACAGTCCCCGGAGTAGGCAAATACACTTATGATAATGGCAAGGTCTCAGTTGATTTTGGCATTCCTGGAATTGGTCAAGTTACAGTTGACTCTGAGGCAGGAGTTTCGTTAGTCGCGCCTTTAATTGGCAAAATTACAGCTAAAGCCAAGGATTCGCAAGGATTGCGTAATAAGTTAAGAGATTATTTAGAACCGCAGACTCAGGGAATTATCGAGGCGATTAACTCCGAATTATTAGAACCTAGCCAAGACAAGCTGGAAGCTAATCGTAAAAAAGGACTGGTCGTAATTTTTGATAATCTTGAAAAAATCAGTAATACAAATAAACCGGCGCAACAAAATCAACAAAAACATTTATTTGTTGAACGAGGTCAACAGTTACGTCAACTCAATTGTCATGTCATCTATACTATGCCTTTAGGATTGCGCTTTTCTAATGATTTTCGCCGGATAACTGAAAATTTTTTAGTCCAGCCTCAAGTCTTACCCATGGTATCCGTAAAGTTGCGAAATGATAAGGAATGTTCTGAGGGAATGGAATTACTTCAACAGATGGTACTGGCAAGAGCTTTTCCCAATCTGGATGAGCAAGAACGTCTCAACAGAATTACAGAAATTTTTGACAGTCCCGAAACCTTAAAGCGATTATGTCAGATTAGTGGCGGTCATGTTCGCACCTTACTACGGCTGCTGAATGATTCGCTGAAAAAACAGATAGGATTGCCGATTAGTCGCGACTCTCTAGAAGCGGTCATTCAAAAATATCGCAATAATACAGTTCTCTGTATAGATGATCAGGAGTGGAAATTGTTACGTAAGGTTACCCAGACTAAAAAGGTAGCGGGTTCAGAGGCATATAATATTTTAGTGGGTGGCGGATTTGTCTATGAGTATCATGACCAAGAAGGACCTTGGTTTGATATCAATCCAATCTTAGCAGACGCCAAAGAATTGCAGTGATGATAAAATCAAACTCTTGTCGAAAGAATATTCTTGCTCGTAAGCAGTCACTAGAGTCTCTGGCTTGGGCAATTGCTATGTCCGAGGGCAAATTTTCCCTAACTTGGGTTCACTGTAACTACGCTGACTTACGACAGCAGATGGTGCGGCGACTACGGAAACGTTACCCCGATATTAGAGTCATTGTTCTTGATCCATCGGTGAATAAATTTTACACGACTCTGCGTGAGCAATTAGGTAATGAACAACCTCAAGCATTAATAGTCTTGGGGTTAGAGTCAGTGCGAGATATCAAGGAACTTCTGATTTCCCTAAATTCAGTACGAGAGGAGTTTCGTAAACATTTTCACTTTCCCTTGATGATATGCATTGATAATTTAATGGTGCGGCAATTAATGCGACTCGCTTCTGATTTTTACAGTTGGGGAACCCTAACTGAATTAGCACCTACTCCTGAAGAGTTGCTGAAAAATCTTTATCGGGAAGCTGAAGAACTTTTTCAGGTAATTTTAAATGCGGGGGCTAATCACTTTTTGTCCAATAAAGACATCTTGGGAGAGCGCTATCCCTCAGAAGTTGATTTCGCCCTCAAAGATGTAGAGCGCTATGGCTTAAAGTTGACACCAGAATTAGAAGCCTGTTTGCAATTTTTGCGAGGTCGAGACGCTTATGTCATCAATCAGCTTGATCAGGCGTTAAATTACTATCAGCAAAGTTTAACATTTTGGCAGAAAAGTGCTCATAACAAATATCCGCATTTTTCATTAGAACGACAGGGAGTGCTACTATTTCATATTGGTCTGTGTCATTACCGTAAAGGAAAACTGTATCGTTATCGTTCAGAAAACTGTACCTATTTACAGGAATCTTTGCCTTGTTTTCAAAAGTGCTTGGAACGGTTTGAGCAAGCACAGCGTCGTGATTTAGTAGCCAAGTTTAGCAGTCAACTTGGTCGGGTACTGCGACGGCTTAAACAGTGGGACGCATTGGAAAAATTGGCTAACGAGTTTCAGCCACTCCACCAAGACTGTGACATGGGTGTAGAACTGGCTCAAGATTACGGCTTTTTGGCAGAAGTGAAACTCAATCGAGAACCACCAAAAAATGCTGGAGAGGCAAAAAAACTTTCCGAAAAGGCACTGAAAATTTTGGATACTCTTTCTTGTGAACAGCCGCAGTATAAAGGCTTATACCTGCTCTTGTTAGCACAAAGCTTACGACAACTGGGTCAAGTTCAAGCCGCCTGTGAGAAACTGGAAGAAGCAATACTACATATGGGTATAAACTGCGCTTTTACTTCTCCTTTGAAAACGCAAAAATGGATTTATCCTCAGCCGGAAAAACACTCAAGTGATAGTATCCTCGTTAAAAAAAATACACAAGAGAGCAATCCTCAAGTTTGTATTAAAATTCTTGAAGAACTACGTTCAATATACTGGGATAAACAGGAGTATGTAAAAGCGTTTGAGGTCAAACAATATCTACACTCAATTGAACAGTATTTTGGCTTTCGCAGGTTTATCGGTCCAGCACCTTTGCAACCTCAGTCAGGATTGGTTTATTCAAAAAATAAGCAATTTGTTGTTCCAGAAATTATTGCTTCTGGCAGAGATAAGGATGTTGAACGCTTAATTGCCCGTCTTAAAGAGAATTCCTACAAACTGACAGTAATTTGTGGAGCTTCAGGTGTAGGCAAAAGCTCTCTGGTAAATGCTGGTTTAATTCCACAACTTAAACATGAAAGTATTTATATTTATGATTTTTTACCCGTTCTTGTGCGAAGTTACAACCAATGGGAGCAAGAGCTGGGTCAAGCTTTAGATAAAGCACTCTGGGAACGCGGCATTAGCTTGCCAGAGCCACCAGATTCGGCAGCAACTATTCTTAAAGAATTACAAAAAAATGAAAAACGTAAGTTCCGAACAGTGTTGATTTTTGACCAGTTGGAAGAATTTTTATTTAACCAATATAACTATTCTAAACAGCGTGTTTTCTTGGAATTTATAGGTCAATCTTTAAATACAACTTATGTTAAAGTTATTCTTTCAATTCGAGAAGATTTTATTCATTATTTATTGCCTTGTAATGACCTGGACTCGATGAAAATAATCAACAAAAACATACTTGGCAAAGATTGCCTTTATCGGTTAGGTCATTTATCTAGTAAACAGGCTAAAAAGGTTATTAGCAGTTTAACTCAGGACTATCCATTTACTTTAGAATCAAACTGGATTGATGAAATCGTGGATAAACTCGCGAAGGATAAAGCAGGGATCAGTCCAATTGAGTTGCAGATTCTTGGAGCGCAACTTCACGACATTACCACGCCAGAAAAGTATCGAGAACTTGGTTCTCAAGCCAGAGAAAAATTAGTACAACGCTATTTAGAAACTGTTGTTCAAGATTGTGGTTATCAAGAAATTGCTTGGTTAGTTTTATTTTTGTTAACTGACGAGAGTTCAACCAGCCCTTGGAAAAGTGAAAATGATATAAAGAAAGAAATTTTACGGGGATTTGATAACTTAACAAAGGAAAGAGAAATTAATAAAATAAAAAACAAACCTTTGGTGAACTGCTGTAAATATAAATTTGTCATTGATTTAAGCCTAGAATCAGTACCAATAAATTTACAATTAGCAGAAAACATACAAGACATTTTGTATATTTTACATCGATCAGGATTAGTTGATATCAAGAAAAATGATGATCATAATTATTATCAACTAATTCATGACTATCTTATTGGTTTTATACGCCAAATAATTCAAAACAAAGTAGACAATAAATTATTAGAAAAAATTCAGCAAAAACCAACTGATTTTAATCGATACATTCAAAATGAGAGTAGAGAAATACGAAAGCAAATCCTAAATAAATTACTCATTCTGGGAAGCATTCTGGGAAGTGGTTTATTCCTTATGCTATTAGGTATAAACTCCTTTACAAAAAACAAGGAGCAACAAAAAATAATAGAGATTCAAGATAGCATTAATAAGTCTCAAGCATTCCTTAATTTTAATCAAAATTTAGACGCACTGAAAGAGGGAATTAAGGTATTAGAAAAAATAGATTTAAAAAAAGAAAAATATGATGAGATCAAAAAAGTAGCGATAGATATCTTACAAAAAAATGTTTATGGAATCAAAGATTTTAAAGAATACAATAATTTATCGGGACACGATAAACCCGTAATTGGAGTTGTTTTTAGTCCAGATGGCACAATGATTGCTACGGCAAGTTTTGACAACACAGTTAAACTTTGGAATGCTGAGAATGGTAAAGAAATTGATTCTATTGATGATTCTGAAGAAAAAAAGCATGCAGAACAAGTAAACAGTGTAGATTTTAGCCCAGATGGCACAATGATTGCCACGGCAAGTTTTGACGGCACGGTTAAACTTTGGAAGGTTAAAAAAGGTGAGATTCAGTTTTATAAGGAGATCCCAAATGGCTCTGATGTTTTTGGGGTAAAATTTAACCCGAAACCGAAAAACAGCGAACCCAGTATTGCATTAGCAAGTAAAGATGGAACTGTAAGTATTTGGAATATTAAAGGTGAATTGATATGGAAGAAGGATAATGAGCATAAAAAGACTGTCGATGGAGTGGCTTTTAGTCCAGATGGAAAGATAGTTGCTTCAGCAAGTTGGGACGGAACTGTCAAAGTGTGGAATGCCCAAAATGGCGACCCCATAGATACGCTGGAAGATGATGAAGGTAACACTGATAATAATCGAGTTTTTGGTGTAGCTTTTCATCCAGATGGAAATATGAATATGATTGCCACAGCAAATCAGGATAAAACTGCCAAAATATGGAAATGGAATATTGCAAATAAAAAATATGAGTTGTTGGCATCTTTGAAAGGACATAATGATGCAGTCACTAGAGTCGCTTTCAGCCCTGATGGAAAGATGATTGCTACAACAAGTAGAGACGGTACAATAAAACTTTGGAATACCAATAATTTTAGTCTAAAGCAAACCTTAAAAGAACATGCCTATACAGTCTATGGCGTAGATTTTTATGCTAAACAAAATAAAGATATAATCATTGCCACAGGAGGTGAAGATGGCATTGTTAAACTGTGGAAGCAAGATAACAGACGACAAAAAAAAATATTAGAGCATGACGAACGAGTTGAAAGTCTGAAATTTAGTCCAGACGGCAAAAATATTGTGACAGTAGGTGAAGAAAAAAGTATTAAATTTTGGAGATTTGGGAAGCAGAATAGTTCTGGGATTGAACCTGAAATAGACTCTGGAGTAAACAGAGTTGCCTTCAGTCCAGATGGAGAGAGGATTGTTGCAGAAAGTGAATCTGGTAAGATTAAAATTTGGAATTCTGATGGCGAACGTATCAAAATACAGCAACCTAATATTTATAGGCAACAAGCTATCAACCGAAACTTCTGCAATTTATCTTTTCCAAAAATGGACAATTTAGGTGTTTTAAGTTCAGAACGATTCTGTCATGTTTCCGAGCATACTCTTTCATTTTCAAAATCAGAACAACGCCTTAACGCTTTAGCTATTAGTGACAACCAGATTCTGGCTACCAGTCAGTACGATAATTCTAATACTGTTAAGCTATGGAAGCTAGGCAATTCTGAGGACGAGCCGATAGATTCTTTGGAAAACCATCACCAAGCTCCTGTGAACGGCATATATTTCAGTCCCAATGATGAGATAATTGTTACAACAAGTTTAGAGGATAAGGTTAATCTCTGGAAGCGAGATAATGATAATTTAAAATACTCTTTTATGCAGGATAATCTGGGAGAAAATCATCAAGATCAGGTTAACGGCGTATATTTCAGTCCCAAGGGTAAAATAATTGCCACAGCAAGTTTAGATAGTAAGGTTAATCTCTGGGAGTTAGATGATTCTGAGTACCAACATAAGAGCGAACTCGCCGGACATCACGCTGGGATTACAAACGTAGTTTTCAGACAGGATGGTGAGATGATTGCCACCATGAGTAAAGACAGAACTGTCAAACTCTGGGACAAACAAGGCGACTTACTTTACACCTTGTCAGGACCCGAAGATTTGCCCTGGGGAGTGAATTTTAAGCCTGACCCCGATAACAATTCTGATGCTCCTCAGCTTTTGGCTTGGGCAATTGATGACAACAAGGTGATTCAGTGGGAGATAGATCTAGATCCAGATAAGCTACTAGAACAGGGTTGTGAGTGGTCAGCGGATTCTCGGAAAAAGGATGCTCAAGAGAAATCTGAAGATCGCCCGTTCTGGAGTCGGTTGATGTTCTGGAAGAAAGAAAGCCATCTGTGTGACTCAGTTAAAGAACGAAACCCAGCTTCAATAATTTTGCCTTAAGTTCGGGGCATTCATCCTCACTCAGGTTAAAATTGCCCCACCCATTAACTTAGAATATCGATAGTCCAACTCTTCCTTCATCAACGGCAAATTCTCCAACGCCTTATCCTCCAGCACAATCTTCTCCGCCGCATCTCTTGCCAAATTCAACACCTCTTGATCCTCTACTAAACTGGCTAAGGCAAAATCCGCCAATCCTGACTGACGCCGCCCCAATACCTCCCCAGGACCCCGAAACCGCATATCCATTTCCGAGATAAAAAAGCCATCCTGGGACTGTTCCAACACCCCCAAACGCTGACGCGCTGTATCGGTTTTCGACCCACTCATTAATAAACAATAGGATTGATGGGAACCGCGTCCCACCCGCCCTCGTAATTGGTGCAACTGCGACAAGCCAAACCGTTCCGCGTTTTCAATCATCATCACCGTCGCATTGGGAACATCTACCCCCACCTCAATCACCGTGGTAGAGACAATAATTTGCATCTGATTATCCCGAAACGCATTCAGCGCCTCATCCTTTTCTGCTGAACTCATCCGCCCATGTAACAATCCCACCTGAAATTGTGGGAAAATACTCTCAGAGAGTCGCTGATGTTCCTCTACTGCCGATCGCACATCTAATTTCTCTGATTCTTCAATTAACGGTAGGACAATATACGCTTGACGCCCTTGGGCAATTTCCCGCCGCATCAAATCATAAGCGTTTTGGCGTTCCTTCCCGGTTAATACCGACGTGTGAATTTTTTGACGCCCTGGTGGTAACTCATCAATTTGACTCACATCTAAATCCCCATGTAAGGTTAACGCCAAGGTTCGCGGAATCGGTGTAGCTGTCAGGGTTAATACATGGGGGGATTGTCCCTTTTGTTGTAACTGCGCCCGTTGTTCTACACCAAACCGATGCTGTTCGTCTATTACTACCAATCCTAAGCGCTGAAAATTCACCGGATCTTGAATTAACGCATGAGTTCCCACTAATAGCGGTAATTCCCCAGTTTCCAACTGAGAATGAATTTCCCGCCGCTTCTTCACCTTCACCGAACCCGTTAGTAATTCCACGGGAAGATGGAGTAAATTAAACCAACTGACTAACTTACGATAATGCTGTTCTGCTAATACTTCTGTCGGTGCCATTAACGCGGCTTGATACCCGGATTGAATCGCCGCTAAAATAGCAAGCACCGCCACCACCGTTTTCCCGGAACCTACATCCCCTTGGACTAACCGATTCATCGGGGTGGGTTGTTGTAAATCGTTGAGAATATCGTTGACAACCCGTTTTTGGGCAGAGGTGAGTTCAAAGGGCAGTAGGTGATAAAATTGATCAACCAGTTTCCCCGTAGGCGCGAGAATAGCACTGGATTGAACTTGCTGCTGCATTTTCCGCCGTTGAAGAAACCCTAATTGTAAATAGAAGAACTCATCAAACACCAAACGACGTCTGGCACGGCTGAGGGTATCCGTATCCGTGGGAAAATGGAGATTTGCGATCGCATCACTCACTCCCATCAAATCATACTGCTGACGCATCCCCTTCGGCAATGGCTCTTGCAGTTGATTCACTGCTGGTAAAGCCGCCATCACCGCCTGTCTCACCCAATCGGCGGGAACCCCTTCGGTCAACGGATAAACAGGCATCACCCGACCAATTTTTAAGGAGTCAATACTCCCCCCCAGATGGTCTAAAACCTCAATTTCTGGGGTATCCAGAGTAATCCCATACTTATTCTTTTTCACCAACCCCGACGCCGCCACAATCGCCCCGGCTGGATAGCGACGTTTTTGTTGTTCTTGCCACCCCCGATGATTGAAACGATTCCCGGCAAAAAAGCGATTCAGTTTTAGTTGACCCGTACTATCTTTAATTAATAACTCAAAAATCGATAACTTCTTATTCCGAGGACTGGTAAAACAGTTACAACGCTTCACCGTACCCACTACCGTTACCGTCTCCCCGGCGACTAACTCTTTAATATTCACCTGACGGGCATAATCAATATGATCCCTCGGATAATAGTAGAGCATATCTCGCACTGTATATACTCCCAAACGCCCTAAATAATCACTGCGACGACGACCAATATCGGGTAACTCGGACAACGGTGAATCCAGGGTAAAATTAACGTTTACCTTGGAGGTTTGCGAAGCCACAGGCGTAGTCTGGGGAGATTTAACCGTCGATGTTTGAGGCGGATGAGTCTTTTCCCGTTCCCGGCGCTGAAGTTCCTGTTGCAGCTTGTTGAGGAACTGTTGCGTATCTACCACCAGATGTTGACGCGCTTCTACCGTCTGATGATGATAACGTTCAAACTCAGCCGCAATTGACTGCCATTTGCGCCGTTCCACCGGGAGAAGTCCGTTGGGTGTCTTGCCCAAACTGAGGCAAAGAAACTCACTAAAACGATACTGATTTCCCTGTAAATCAGTAAAGCCATTTTCGGCTTCCACCGCTAGCGCTTTTTGCAATCGTGTCCAATCTGGAAATTCTGTACTCACAATCTCTGAATTCTGTAAGGACAAATAACGAACGACTCACGACAAGCCAGGGCTAATCCCAAATGACGTAGCTTGCTTCTTGCGAAGCGAGTATGACAAATGACGAATGACGAATGACGAACAACTAATCCTCAAACCAACTCGCCCGCCATGCGGCTTCGGCTTGAACTACTGCCCACTCCCGTTGTTTTTTACGATATTGTCGCTGAAATTTAGTGGTATGGGCAAGCAGGTTACGGATTTGATTCCGCACTTTGACCAATTGCGGTTCTGTAAACTCAATTTCGGATAGGCGCAGGTTAACGGCAATAATTCGGGTTAAGGTTGAATCATCGTCATCCTCCGGCGTTTGGGTTTCGACTAAAAGGTTGAGTAAATTTGAACCCGGACTGCTTTCACCCGCCGCATCCGCTTTGGTTGCCGCTTCCAGGACAGTTGGGGGTAGTTTATCAGGAATAATACCCTCTTGTTGTAAAAGATGATTCGTCTCCACGGAAACCGTTTGCAAGGTGAGAGCAATTTGGTCTTCTAGCATCTCTTGCCACTGTAGCAGTTGATCCGGCAGAATCGGTTTTTGTGGGGTGAGGGCTGAATCGGGAGATGGGTTCGTCGTTGTTTCCGCCGAGGATTCTGTGGACTCTACCAGCGGTTCTAACTCCTCATCCTCGTCTTCTAGCTCATCGTCCAGGCTTAAGGATAGGTCTTGAGGAAGCTGTAGGTGTAAAAGTAACTCATCTTGTCCTTCCTTGCCAATCTGACGCAAGGCTTGCTGTAAATTTTGGCGCTGATTGAAGGACAAACTTAAAAAGGCGTCGGGATAGCCTTGAGTACATACCTGGTAACCTGCCAGCATTAACTGTTTTTGCACGGTTTGCCCCAACACGGTCAAATAGGTGGCGTAACTGTCGTGAAGTTGGGAAGCCAGATGTGCGATCGCTCCCTCCATCTTACCTAAGTCCTGCTCAATGCGTTCAATTGCGCTCACCATTATCTGCTACTGCTCCCGATAGGTCTCCTTTTTACCAAAAACGTAGGGTGGGTTAGGCGGACTTTCATTAAGGCGATACCCATTTAATTAACTATCTGCCGTAACCCACCACTGTTAAAATTCTTGGGTGTATTTTTCTTAAATCGGAAGTTGAATTTTCTCCGATAACTAAGGGCGCACGCCATGCGCCCCTACAATAAACGGCTTCAGCGACGCGACATTTAGTCTGATGATTCCGATTCAATCCCCTCACCCAGAACATAGCGGGTAAAGCGACGCACCTGGATATTTTCTCCTAACAGCGCAACGGTTTCTTTGACCAACTCTTCCACAGATTTGCTTTGATCTCGGATATAAGGTTGATCCATTAATGATAATTCCTTCAACCGTTTCTCAATCCGCCCCTGAACAATCTTCTCTTTAATATTGTCCGGTTTCTTCGCTAGGTCATCGCGCCCCATTTCAATTTCTTTTTCCCGTTGGGTAATCGCAGCGGGAATATCGTCCACCGACACATACTCGACATTCGGACAAGCTGCCACTTGCATGGCAATATCCTTGACTAAGGCTTGAAATTCCTCGCGACGAGCCACAAAATCCGTCTCGCAGTTGACTTCCACTAAGACACCAACTCGTCCCCCAGTGTGGATATAGCTACCCACAATTCCTTCAGCCGCCATCCGACCGGATTTTTTCTCAGCTGAGGCAATTCCTTTCTGACGCAGCCATTCGATGGCTTTGTTCATATCGCCCTCATTTTCTTTGAGCGCTTTTTTGCAGTCCATCATGCCTGCGCCAGTTTTTTCCCGTAACTCTTTGACGAGTTTTGCTGATATTTCCGCCATCTTGCCTTTATTCCTCCTTTGTTGTTTGTCGTGTTAACGATTAGCACTATCTTGGAACAAATCGGACAAAAACCGGAGCAAATCGGTAAGTCTAACCATTACTCCGGTTTGGTAACTACTCAGTGCCACTGAACAACGGACAGATAACCCCAGTGTATCGGGTGAGCCTGAAAATGCATCGCCGCTTATTCTTCACTGTCCTGGCTTTCCTCGGCGCTGTCCTGGCTTTCCTCGGCGCTGTTCTGGCTTTCCTCGGCGCTGCCCTGACTTGCCTCGGCGCTGCCCTGACTTGCCTCGGCGCTGCCCTGGCTTTCCTCGGCGCTGCCCTGACTTGCCTCGGCGCTGTTCTGGCTTTCCTCAGCACTTTCGGCGCCTTCTTCAGCACTTTCGGCGCTTTCCTCCATGTCTGACTCAAAGGAGTCCATATCTTCCTCGCTGTACTCGTCTTCCATCTCGTCTAGGGCTTGGGCAAACTCTTGCTCGTCCTCTGTTTCCAGTTCCCCGTGACGTCCTTCATAGATGGCATCGGCTAACTTACCAATGATTAGTTTAATTGACCGAATCGCATCGTCATTGGCGGGAATCGGAATATCCACCACATCCGGGTCACAATTGGTATCCAGCATCGAGACGACGGGAATGCTGAGTTTTTCACATTCTTTGATGGCATTGTATTCCCGGCGCTGGTCAATAATTACCACAATGTCGGGAATGCGCCGCATCATTTTGATGCCACCGAGATATTTTTGCAGCTTGCCCAATTCCCGGCGCAGTACGGCGGCTTCTTTTTTCGGCAAGAGGTCAAGAGCACCACTTTCTTCCCGGCGTTCCAGTTCTTTTAATCGTTCAACCCGCCCTTTGATGGTTTCCCAGTTGGTTAACATTCCCCCCAACCAGCGTTGGTTGACGTAGTACGCACCACAACGACTGGCTTCTTGAGCAATAATTCCGGCGGCTTGGCGCTTGGTACCGACAAACAGACAGCGTTTTCCTTGTTCGGTGGCGGTTCGCATGTAGCTGTAGGCTTCTTCCATCAGCTGTGCTGTTTGCACCAAGTCAATGATATGAACGCCATTCCGGGCAGTATAAATGTACTGATCCATGCGGGGATTCCAGCGGCGGGTCTGGTGACCAAAGTGAACCCCGGCTTCCATCATTTGAGCCAAAGAGACGACTGGCATAATTAATATTAAACTCCTTATTCGGGTTTATCCTCCATTCAGGCGGATTTCCTGGTGGGAAACACCCGAAATCCTGAATGTGCGATTTTTGACAACCTTTCTAAGGTAACATAAACAGTCGGACAAATTTCAAGTTGACGGTTGGGAATGGGCAATGGGCAATGGGCAAGGGGGAAGAGTCGGGATTTGACATTAGATTGGCAACGCGCCCGTCAAGACACACCGGGCTGTGAGACGGTTTTACATTTTAATAATGCAGGTGCAGCATTAATGCCGCAGTCGGTTTTAGATGCCGTCGTCGGGCATTTACAGTTAGAAGCCCAAATTGGTGGCTATGAAGCGGCGGCACAGCAAGTTGAGGCAGTGGAACGGGTCTATGATGCCGTGGCGACACTGTTAGGCTGTCAGCGCCAGGAAGTTGCCCTGATTGAAAATGCCACCAGAGCTTGGGATATGGGGTGTTATAGCATACCTCTGAAAAAAGGCGATCGCATCCTTACCGGGGTATCGGAATATGGTAGTAATTTCATTGCGTTTCTGCAAGTTGCTCGGAAGACAGGGGCAACCATTGAGGTGATTCCCAATGATGAATTTGGGCAAATTTCTATTCCTAAATTACGCCAAGCGATTGATCAGCGGGTAAAGTTAATTGCGATTACCCATGTTGCCACGAATGGGGGATTAGTGAACCCAGCCGCAGCAATTGGGAAAGTAGCAAAAGACGCTGGTATTTTATATTTACTCGACGCCTGTCAATCGGTAGGGCAAATGCCAATTAATGTCAATAAAATTGGCTGCGATCTGCTCTCAGCGACGGGGCGTAAATACTTACGCGGACCCAGAGGCACTGGATTTTTGTATGTCAGAGAAGCGGTGATTGAGCAATTAGAACCGCCCTTTTTGGATATGCAGGCTGCTGAATGGGCGAGTAAAGATACATTTAAAATTCGTGCAGATGCCCGTCGGTTTGAAAATTGGGAAACCAACTATGCCGGGAAAATTGGGTTAGGGGTGGCGGTTGATTATGCCTTAAATTGGGGACTAGCAGCGATTGAGCATCGGATTCGTCATTTGGCGGAACGATTGCGTGACCAACTGAGTGATATTGATGGGGTGAAGGTTCAGGATTTAGGGCAGAAAAAATGCGGGATTGTTAGCTTTACGGTTGAGGGGAAAGAACCCAGTGAAATTAAGCAGTTACTGAGTGAAAAAAAGATTAATCTATCAGTTTCTTCCGCCCAAGGTACGCGATTAGATATGGACGCACGCGGATTGGCGTCTGTGTTAAGGGCTTCAGTTCATTATTACAACACCGAAGCCGAAGTTGAGCGATTTTGTACAACATTGGCATTTTTGATTTGACAGAAAACGAAGAATAGAGACACCTACCCCCAATTCCTCTGCGAACCTCTGCGTTAACCTCTGCGTCCTCTGCGTTAAAAAAAATACAATTTGCAACCAGACAAATTATCACACAATTGCCGTCAAATTATTACAAAACTGTAGGGTGCGTTAGCAAAGCGTAACGCACCATTAGATTTCATATCACGGACAATTTAGTTTGAGTAAAGGGCGACCCGATACAATTGAGTGGATAGGTGGTATTCATTGATGCAGGCGGGTCGCCCCTACGGTATATTTATTCCTGTGGATTGCCCAGACAGGGTTTCTATGGATGTTGGTTTGTGGGATCGCGGATACCCTTGGCGTCTTTTGAGGATTCAATCGGTGCGATCGCGCTTTCTTTTTCGTTTAACTTATCCAGCGCTACACCCCAGTTGTACCAGGCTAATTGGTAATCGGGTTTAAATTGAATCGCTTTCTCATAGGATGCGATCGCACCTTGATAGTCTCCCAGTTTCCCCAAGGCTAACCCCCGATTATTCCAGGCTTCGGCGTAGTCGGGTTGGCATTGAATCGCCTGATCAAACGACGCGATCGCACCCAGAAAATCTTGGTCGGCGAGTTGCTGTTTCCCTTGATTTAACCAGGTTTCGGCGGCATCACTTTCGGCAGTTTCACCTTGATCCGCGTCTCCTTGATCTCCTGGATAGGCTTCCTCTTTCCCCGCAGGTTTCGCCAATAAATCCTTGCCAATTTCTGCGGCAATTTCCCCCAATTCTCCACAGCCGACACCACTCATCTGTAATAACTGCCAAGCCAACTGATGATCCGCTTCTGGCAATTGCCGTAACTGCTGTCCATAGTCATACAGCCACACTTTAAAAGAGCGATCGCTACTCTGATATCCTAAATGTTGCAAGATCTGTTCCCGATTCCATCCCTGATTCACCCCAATCAGCAGTTGGCGAAATAGCTGCTGATACTCTGCATCACTGAGGCGTTTTTGAAGCCGCCTGTATTTTTTGGGTTTGAGAAAGGGCGGTAAGATTGGCTGAATTAGCCGCATTAGCCACTGCCAAAACCGCTGAATCATCGGCTTGTCGGAAACAGGTTTATTGTTCTAGTGTATATCGTTGTATGTAGTTTGATTCAAGGAAATCGGGTAGCATCCTTCATAAGTATGGCATCACCTGGCTCAGGAAAAATGTACCCTTGCTCCCCCAGCTTCCCCAGCTTCCCCAGCTTCCCCCGCTCCCCCTCACCACAACACTTATTCAGCAGACTCTACCTACTCCCCCTGTTTCCCCGCCTCCGGAGTTAATAACGCTGGAATCGTGAAATAAAAGGTTGTTCCAACTCCCGGAGATGATTCAACCCAAATTTGTCCGCCGTGATGTTCCACAATTTTCTGACAAATCGATAAACCAATCCCTGTACCTGGATATTCTTCATTAGTGTGTAGACGTTGGAATACCTTAAAAATTCGTTCAAAATACGCCGCTTCCACACCAATCCCATTATCCTCAACCCGAAACACCCATTCATTCACCGCAGTGGGTTCTGACGTACTCGGCAATACCATAGCGAATTCATCACTCAATGAAAAGGTTTTTTGGCGCAATTCTGCCGCAATTTTAATCTCCGGTGCAACCTCCGGGGAGCAGAATTTGAGGGCATTACTGATTAAGTTTTGAAACAGTTGTACCAGTTGGATGCCATCTGCCATGACGATGGGTAAATGGTCGCAGGTAATCACAGCACCCTGCCCTTGAATTACACTGTCTAAATTCGCCAAAACAGACTCAACCACCTGATTGCAGTCGGTGGGTTCAAATTCTTCTCCCAGAGTCTCGACTCGTGAATAATTCAGCAAATCTTGAATTAGCTGTTCCATGCGATCGCCTGCTTCTAAAATTCGCTTCATGTAGTGAGCGGCTTTATCATCCAACAAACTCTGGTATTTTTGGCAAAAAAGCTGACCAAACGCTTTCATTGTTTGCAGGGGCGATCGCAAATCATGAGAGGCGATGCGGGCAAATTCTTCCAAGTCTTGATTCGAGCGGATTAGCTCTGCGTTAAGCTGCTGAAGTTGTTGGTTTTGGTACTGCAATTGCCGATTTTGCTCGACAATTTGCTGTTGCTGGCGAACAACCATCAGTTGATTATTCACCCGCGATAACACTTCTTTTACATGAAAGGGCTTAGTAATATAGTCGGTTCCTCCTACCTCAAAGGCTTTTACTTTATCCCATTCATTATCCAATGCGCTCAAAAAAATGATGGGAATGTGCTGGGTGCGTTCATCGGATTTTAAGTGCTGGCACAGTTCATACCCATCCATTTGAGGCATCATAATATCCAGCAAAATGAGCTGCGGTAAAGCTTTTTCGATGCCCATTAATGCCATCTTCGCACTAATGGCATTTCTTACCCGATATCCTGCCTCGGTTAGAGTTGTCGATAATAAACGCAGATTGTTAGGCTGATCATCAACAATTAAGACATAGCCGGGATTCTTTGGGTTACTCATGGTAAAAGGGTTGCGTCAGGTTCAGTAGGGTGTCACACCGAAACTCATTAACTATAAGGGCAAGGGCTTCAGCTAAGGAAGCGTTAGATGCCGGAATTTGCTCAATGAGTTGGTTCATCAGACAAGACTGCTAGCTGCTTGATGGAGTTGTATGATCCACTCACTTGGCATTATCGCTAAATGTTCTGGTGTCAGCAACAATGGACGTAATCCAAACAAACACTCGTGTATCCCATCGCGCTCATCACAGATTACAGCGTGGGTCTTACGACTCCCCAAACCCCTGCTAAGATAAATTCTTTTCCTCAAAGCGATGACAGCAATAAGTAGGTGGGGACAATTAAAGTTAACGGTGGGGATCGTCATTCGTCATTCGTCATTCGTCATTTGTAAGGGTTTGAGGCTTGTTAACATAACTTAACATGGTTGAGTTTATTTCCATCAACCTACTTAACATACTTAGATCGTATCATGATGAATCGCCAATTAGCTTAGTCAAATTCATAATTTTATCAAACTTAAACTCATCGATTAATTGAAGTAAAGCTGTTGCCAAATTACCATAATTATCAGGAATTTGCTGAACCAGTTGACGCATTAGTTCTTCATCAAGACTGCTGGCGGCTTGATTGAGTTGAACCCGCCACGTTTCAGGCATTAATTCTAACCATTCCGAGGTCAAAATAGGCAGAGAATCACCTGAGTTCGATGAGACAACGGATGTAGCATCGTCGTAGAGATAACGCACTCCTAAATGTTGTGCCATTTTGTCAAAGATGATATGTTCTTGAATCGGTTTAATCACAAAATCATCACAACCGCTATCTAAAAATGACTGAATCTCCTCCGTAAAAGCACTGGCAGTAATGGCAATAATCACTGTTGCTGAACGGTCATTTTGCCCTGTCTCTTTCTGCCTTTCTTGGTCACGAATCCATCGGGTAGCCTCCTTGCCATCCATGACAGGCATTCGGATATCCATCCAGATTAGATGAGGATGCCAACTGTCCCATATCATGATGCCTTGTTGACCATTTTCCGCAGATTGCACTTCAAATCCGACAGTCTCCAACAGTTCACACAAAAGTTGACAACTGGTGGGATTATCTTCTACGACTAAGATACGGTAGCTAGGTTGTTCCGGTGCAATTCTGAGAACGCGATTGGGGTGAGACTGAGAGATGACTTCAGTGGCTTCAGCAGGAGTAATCGGAATCGAAAACTCAACCTGGGTTCCTTCTCCCAGTTTACTATTGACCGTAATTTCTCCTCCCATCATCTGAATAAATCGCTGCACAATCGCTAACCCTAAACCTGTCCCAGTTTGAGAGTCTTTGCCCACTTTTGTTTGGACAAATGGCTCAAATAAAGAATCGAGTTCGTCGAGATCAATCCCTTGACCTGTATCCCGAACCGAAACATGTAGATTATTTAACTCATCCATGTCTAGGGTTAGCGTTATTCTCCCCTTATCCGTAAATTTAACTGCATTATCTAATAAATTAATTAAAACCTGGCGTAATTTATTTTCATCCGTCTGCACATAACGAGGAACCTGAGGTGAGCGTTGGGTGATGAATTCTAAATATTTATGGGCAGACTTAACCTGAAACATCTGCTTAATTGTATTCACTAACTGATACAAATCAAAGGTATTGGCTTCTATTGCCATCCGCCCCGCTTCAATTTTGGACATAGACAAAATATCATTAATTAATGCCAGCAAATGCTCACCAGACCGATTAATAATACCCAGATAGTTGTGATGTTGAGGAGAAAGAGACGCCTCGTGGCTCATTAGTTGGCTAAACCCTAAAATAGCATTGAGAGGCGTTCTCAATTCATGGCTCATATTAGCAAGAAACTCGCTTTTGGCAAGATTCGCTGCTTCTGCTTCTTCTTTGGCTTGTTGCAGGACAATTTCCACCGTTTTGCGTTCAGTAATATCTAGATAAGCTATAGCTACACCATAACCCGGTAAAGAAATTGGGGCAGCCGTAATCGATAACCAGACAATTTCACCATCCGGTTTATGGATTCCTGCTTCCGAGTTTTTCACCACTCGATTTTCAGTTAAGGCAATCACACTGGCAAATTCATGGCTAGGCATGGGTGTACCATCGGGTCGAATTCCTCGCCATTCCGGGGCATTATATTGGCGTTGAGTTTGTTCAGTAAGGGAGATGCCTAAAATGGTTTCTGAGGCAGGATTCGCTTCAATAATATGTCCCGTTTCATCTGTGATAGAAAAGCCAATCGGTAAGATATCAAACAGGGTTTGATATTTCTGTTGACTTTCCCGTAATGCCATTTCCATTCGCTTGCGATCGCTAATATCGGTAATTAGGGCATAATAGCCTTGGATGGGGCGAGAGTTGTCTGAATTCACGGAGTCACCAAAGGCGGGAATTAGAGTCGCGATAACATAACGAGTTCCACCCGAACTGTAAGGAATCTCCGTTTCATACGTCACATATTCACCCCGAAGCACTCGTTCTAAATACCCACGCACCCGCTGATAGGCATCCTCTCCAATCACCTCAGAAATAGTCTTGCCACAAATCATCTCTGGTGATAGTCCAAACCAATCTTGATAGGTTTTGTTAGCAAACTGATAGCATAAATCGGTATCCAGATAAGAAATACAAACAGGTAAAGCATCGGTAATTAATTGTAGTTGGTCTTGTGCCTGTTTTCGATAGCAAATCTCTTCCTGTAATCGCTGAATTGCACGGGTTAAACTGCGGTTTTTTTCTTGTACCGTAATTCCCAATTCTGCATTTGCCTTTTGCAGTGCGGCTTCAACCTGCTTGCGTTCGGTTAAATCAAAGGAAATGCCAACAATGCCGATAAATTCTCCCGTTTCATCGTAAATAGGGGAATTGGTTATCAGCGCCGGGAAGATTGTGTCGTCTCGATGTTGTACCCAAAATTCACCTGACCAAGTGTCTTCTCGTTGCCAGTAACTTATAATTTCACTAGCTTTTCCTGGGGCAGTTTGAGGACAGAGAACCTCGACAATTGAACGACCCATGACTTCTGTAGCTGACCACCCATAAAGAGTTTCCGCGAAGCGATTCCAATAGGTAATAATACCGGATAAATCTGTCGCGATAACCGCATGATTCACTAAATCTAAAAGACGTGCCTGAAAATAGATAGCAGATTCAGCCCGTTGGCGTTCGCTGATTTCTTGCTGAAGGTGTTGATTGGTTCTGACTAATTCTGCTGCACGCTGTTCAACCAAGTCTTCTAGATGATTGCGATAGTCTTGTAATTGGCACTCAAATTGCTTACGTTGCGTGATATCTTCAATGACGCCAATTAAAGCTTGAGGCGCACCGGAGGGTTCCTGTAATCGTGTGGTATGAACCTGAACCCAAACCACTCTTCCATCTTTATGGATATAGCGCTTTTCCATAGAGTAGCGGTCAATTTCATTGGCTAAAAGCTGACGTACATACGCTTCATCCCCTTCCACGTCATCGGGATAGGTTATATCTTGCCAGGTTTTCGCTAAGACTTCTTCACGAGTGTAGCCAATAATATCCGCAAATTTTTGATTAACCACAATAAACAAGCCATTCAGAGTCGCTTGAGCAATACCCACCGCCGCTTGATTAAAAATACCGCGAAATTTTTCCTCACTAACCGCCAAGATATGCTCAATCTGGCGACGTTCTCGAATTTCTTGTACTAATTGGGCATTAATCTGTTGTAATTCGGTTGTCCGTTCCTTAACCCGTTGTTCGAGTTGGTTATTCAGTTCTCGGATTTTCACTTCAGCCTGTTTGCGTTCGCTGATATCATGACAGGTATAAAGGATGGTTCCGCCGTTAATGGCAACCTGCTTCACATTAACCAGCAAATCATGAAGCTTACCGGATTTATCAGTTATTTGCCACTCAATGTTGGTGATTTCGTTATCGGATTGAAGTTGATTTATGTCAACTAAATTTTCTCCTAAAATGTGGCGAATATTACCCAGTTTTTGGGTCTCTAGCCGCGAATAGCCAAAAATAACATTCACATTGGGACAAACAAACGTAAAATTGCCCCAATCATCGGTCATGAATACGGCATCAGAAATGGCACTGAGAATAATTTCATGTAATGCCTCTGTCTGCGCTTGAGACTCTGAAGCCCAAGTCTGTAGTTGTCTCTGAGTTTGGGTATGAGTAAGGGTTAAGCGCAAGGAATGCTCGATTAGGGGAGCGCTGAGTTGATCATAGACTAAATAGTCTGCTGCTCCTTTTTTCAATGCTGTTAGACCGATTTGTGGGGAAGGAGTCAGGACAATGACTGGAGATGTATTCCCTGATAATTCTTCGATTAACCTATCATCACTCTCGACTCCAGTGAACGCCACATCGATTAAATAAGCATCATACTGTTGAGATTGAGCGCGAATTAGAGTCAACGCCGTTTCCGGGGTTGTTACCCAATCCAATTGAACATGAATTGTGTCCAGGCTCTTGAGTAACCGATTGATTCGGTTATAATGAGTTTCATCTTCATCAACGAAAAGAACCTTGACGGTTTCGGATATCATTACAACACCTCTGTGCATGGAGAGGATGTTCCAGACGTGCCATGGCACATCGGGAAACGGTGGAGATTTCAGACTGTCTGTATTTTAAGCTACCGAAAAATCCAGTCTGTTAAAAGCATAGTATATTGAATTTGTCAATATATAGTTAAAAAGCTATGCAAAATAGCCAGTAAGACGCTCGTCCTAAACTGTCATGCATTTAAATTGGGTATTAGTAGCGAGCAAGATGCTCGCACAAGGACATGTACCTTTGCTCCCCCAGCTCCCCCAGCTCCCCCAGCTTCCCCAGCTCTCTAACCCCACCACAACACTCCCTACAGCAACCCCTAATTTCCCCTGTCCCTCACCCATCGCCGAAACGCCCTTAAAGCCTGACTTGTTCCCGATAGTCGCGCCATCTCTAAAAAGCGAGAAAATTCCTCAATCACTGGAAAATCAGGAAACGTCAAACTCGTCGCCGATTCGATATACGTTCCCAACTGCAACATATAAACCTGCAATCGGCGATTCTGATAGCGCCAAATTTCCGGCACCCCTAACACCTGATAAGCACTTAACTGAGTCTTAGACGTTACATCTATTTCTATTGCCAAATCAGGCGGCGGATCAACGGTTAAATCCAGACTTTCTCGCCCAATCATCCGAGCTGCATTTTGGATATAAAAACAATCGTCGGGTTCAATTCCCGCCATCATATCTTGTCGTTTAAACGTTGTTGAGCCGAAGGGTTCCCAATCAATTTCTAATTCATCTAGTAATATCTTTAACAAATCTCCAATAATAACCTTGGCTTTTTCATGTTCCGGCAAAGGTATCCGAATCTCCAACGTTTGATCGAGATAAGCCACTCGACTAGCACGATGCTCTCCCAATTCCGCTAAAATCGCTTCAAATTCCGACCACCCCACCTCATACAACAGCACCCGATGTCCGGGCGGTACGCTAATTTGCTTCAATTGCAGCGTTACCATTATTGTTTCACTTGCCTTACGAACGACTCCGCCCATAGTAATCGCCTGGACAAAGTTTCTGATGAAACTTTACTGTAACCGACAGAACTTGCGATCGCGGTCAAATTGAGGATCTTGCCAGGAAAAGGCAAAATGACTGATACCACTGACATTAGGAATTCGCTGGCGGATTGCCTGCATCTGCTTTTCTAGAGAGGGGCGATTGCTGACAGATTTCCCCCAGGTTCCAGCTAGTGCTGGTGTGATTTGGGTATTCAGGGGTGCCTTATCCACAACTCGTCGGACTAAGCTCTCTATACAACCCGTATGACCGCAAACACCATAAGACATGGGATGCCACTCTAAGGATGGAGAAAAATGATCCCAAGGTTGTAGTCGAGAATCATACCCCCCTTGTCCCACCACTTGATTACCATCGGGAAAAAATACGGCTCCGGCTTTGATTCCCGCCCGTTGAACGGGTAATGTTGCCATGGAAAGAAAATCTAACACCCCTTGAGCCGCATGAGCCACACTAAGCTGCCACAGTTGCCAGTTTATGGATGCTGCACTATCTGACTCAGAGGGCGATCGCCCTTGCCACATTGGGGTGGATTCGTTGGCATAGCGCGTCTTGACGGATTCTACATCGCTAGCGCTAATCGAACCATCCTGCACATAGCGCTGAATCAGTTCTCGCCCTTGATTATTGAGAGCGCGATTATATAAGGCTTGTCGGGATGCATCACTATAGATCCATAAATCTTTTACCTTCGTGACAACTGAATCTGAGCCACTGCCACGCGGATAACGAATATAGTCAAATAAAACACCATCAGGACGACGTTTCGTCACCGCCTGAACCAATTGGTAGTAATCAGTTTTAGCTTGATTATTATAGGGATCAATAAAGGCTTGGGACTGGTCATGGACAAAGGATAAACTGGTTTGACCGCGACCATTGCGAGCCAGAACACTTTGCCGATCGCTGCGTTGAGCATACCTGTAGCCAAAGTTCATCGAGAACATCCAGGCATAAACCCGCAATCCCCGTTCATGTCCTTTTTGAATCGTCTGGGCTAATAAATCAACCCGTTCATATCCCGGTGTTCGCACGACGGGGGGCCAGGGGGTGGGGTTGTCTGAGGCGGGGAGTAAAACTTGACCATCGGAAAAGACTTCAACATAGACCTTGTTGTAGCCTCGATTGACAATCCGGTCGAGAATCTCATCAATCGCACCCGCGCGAACATCACAGGCATATAAGCGTAGCCAGATCGCTTGGTCTTGGGGGAAGGTGCGATCGCGACATTGGCGCAAAACGTCAGCATGTTGCTTGACGATCGCTTTATAGCGGTTATTGAAATCTGGATTTCCTTTAATCGCACCCTGGCGCAGGCTTTCTTTTTGCGCGATCGCATCATCCGTAAAGTGGCAATAGGCAGCCGTTTGAGCTTGAGCCGTTTTAGCCACGTAGCCCTGAGTGATGATGCTACTCGTCAGCAAGGCAGCAACCAGTGAGCGATAATAATAGCGCCAATGCCATCCTCTAGGGATAGGGACAAGACCGTTGGACATTCCTACAAAAACCACAAAAGAACAACAACATTAATCGCGGGTATCCCCATCTTCTCCGAAGCAAAGGCGGGGTTGATGAAGTGGGTGTCTTTAGTCTTAACAGACAATCGAACGAATCGACAAATTATCCCAAACAGAGTTAAGGACGTTCTTTTGTAGTTCTGAGCATTATGTCCTGTTTCCGGACAATGGCGCTCAGGTTATCTTGATAGATGAGAAAGGGCGTTGGCCCTAGATAAGTGGCGCAGGGCAGCAATGTCTAACAGCGATGTTGGAAGCCCACGCCAAATCACAGATTATGGCGTGGGAGGATGTCACATCAGGTTAAGCGCCGCGTCTTATCGCTCGTTCCACTTGCCGGAATTCTTGCTCTAGACGATCTTTGAGCTTTTGGGGTAAGGGACGATTGGGATAAGAGCTGTAGTAACCTGCCAGAGAATTGAGGGCTGTTCTCATCGTGGAGAACGAACTCAGGTTAGCGACAGAGCCATCTCGACGGTAGCGAGAAATATACTCATTAATGCTTTGACGCGCTTGGGACTGAGCCTCTGCCTTATTCGGCGCATCCTCAGGTAACTCAATAGCTGCTCTCAAGGAGTCCAAGGCGGTCAGGGTGTCTTGGCGATAATTGCCAACCAAGCCAGTACTGCTGGACGAACACCCCGTTAGCGCGATCGCAACCACGAGGACAAGGGCAACAAGACGGGATAAGTAGCGCTTCATAAGCATCATTCACCATAGATAAAAGTTTCAAAGTAAAATCGATCCTAACCCGGATTGGTGATCCATAGTTTTGAGTTTTGAGGATTTGGGTAGGGGTTTGGTAACCAAACCCCCGAAAATGTTACTGTATTCCAGAGGTGTTAAACATGGACTCAAAAACGAATGACGTTAAACAAATAGCATCCCAATTACTCGCAGGGATGCTGGCTAATCCTCATATTTACGCCACAATCAGTGATGAGGGACACCAAGGACAGCTCGAACAAAAACTGATCCTGATGGCGGTGGAGATGGCGGAGGACTTGATTGACAAGGTTGAAAGTCGTCATCCTTGAACTAACCAGTTATCTTGATCCGCCGTAAAACCTTCGCTTTTAGCGACGGGATATAAGGCGGGGGAATCGGAGGTAAGGAGATTCCCAAACTACACAGGGGGCGGCAATTGAGCGATAAAACTCCTGATTAACTCAGATTGAGTCATCCCTCTTTTAGCCGCCTCTTGCTTGAGTTGGTTCTTTTCGTATTTAGTAACCCTTAAAAAGATTTTCTCATTCTTCATAGATTCGTCCTGTCGAATAGCAATACATACAGTATACTGGATTAAGTAAGTGCATTGTGAGGTCGAGCAATGGTTAAACCCAAAAAGCCTAGGGGAGTACAGCAAATGCTGCTACACCCAGACAAGGAAACAAAAGCCATTTTAGAGTACCTGTGCGAACAATCGGGGAAACTCTACAATATGGATGTATATTTTGCCCGTCAAACGTTTTTTAAGACAGGTAAACTCCTGACTGGAAAGTTTGATCTGATTTACGAAACCAGCATAGGAAAGAGTCAAATTGCCCAATCTCTGCCCTCTATACCTGCTCAACAAACCTTGATCAGCGTCGCTGAGGTGTTTAAGTCCTACAAGGGATTGCGTCAGGCTTGGTTTAAAGGGCAATTGCCGAATAGACCTAAGCCACCTGGTTATTTAAAAGGGTCAAGGCTATTTAAGGTAGCTTACCCCAATTCAGGGGGACAGAAACCCAAGCTGGTTAGCGGTCAACTTCAGTTCTCACGCTTGTCTAACCGTTAGGCGTTGGTTTGGAATCGACAGCTTTAGGCTACCCACTCCAAGTAACCTTGATATTGCCAAGGTCAAAGAATGGACTATTTTACCTAAAAATGGTGTTTTCTACTTGGAAGCTTCCTACGAAATACCCAAACAGGAAACATTCCTAGGCATTGATGACCAAGCATTAGCGATTGACCTAGGTACAGCCGATAATCTAGCCGCTTGTGTCGATACTTTGGGCAACTCTTTCCTGATTGATGCCCGTGCCATGAAAGCCTTTAACCAATACTGGAATAAGCAGGTAGCTACCAGAAAGGAAGGAAAGCCCCAAGGATATTGGGATGGATGGCTTGACCGAGTAACTCGCCAACGTAATCACCGGATGAGGGATGGTATTAACAAGGCGGCAAGATTAATTGTTAACCATTGCCTTAAATACGGAATCAGCACGATTGTTCTGGGATGGAATGAAGGGTTTAAGAACAACGCCAATATGGGTAAACTGAACAACCAGAAATTTGTTCAGATACCCTTGGGTAAACTAAAAGACCGATTGGAGCAATTGTGTGAAATTTATGGTATCCACTTAGAAGTAACAGAAGAAGCCTACACCAGTAAAGCTAGTTATCTTGATGGAGACTCCCTGCCTAAGTTTGGCGAAAAGCCAGACGGGTGGAAAGCGTCAGGAAGACGAATAAAGCGTGGGCTTTACCGTTCAAGAAACAATTTGTTGATTAACGCTGACTTGAACGGTAGCGCCAACATTTTAAGAAAAGTAGCCAGGAAGTTAGGTATTGACCTAAACCGACTGGGTAGACGGTCTTTGACAACCGTAGCGAGAGTTAGATTGTGGAAGTTGCCACAACTTAACTCTGTCCGCAGAATCCCTCACTTTCCGTGAGGGAGCGTCAAGCCCTTTCATGGGTTTGTCTATATACATAGTGTGGAGACAGGGGGCATCAAACCCCGTCAGCCACATATCGCAGACAATCACCAGTTCCAGGTTGTCTTCTGGATCTTTGAGTCGTTGGGCGAGGATACGGCGATCGCCTCTAGTGTCTCGTTCTGTCTTCTGAGGTTTTCAATCTTGCGATCAAAATTTCCCAACAAGTTTGCGATTTTGCTTTGTTCTTCTAAATCTGGGCATGAAATTATTATGGACTTTAACACATCAGTATTTATTCGCCCAGTTCCGTGAGAAGCAGACTCAACTAATCTCATCAACTTAAGTTTATGAGCCAACAACCAGTAGATAAGATATTGATTATTAATTAAATTTTCATTGGTAATTAAGGCTTTTACATCCTGATTGAATGCCATATCTCTAGTTGGGTAAGCGATTGGCAGATCGTTGTGTAGTGTCATTCCTCTTACCAGCACAAAAATAGAACCTTTTGGAGCAATTTTTGTGCCATTTTCTACAGCCTCTAAAGATATATGATCTTGAGTATCATGTAGAAAAAAACTTTTCAAATCTTTTGCGCTAACCCAAGGAATATCACCATTCCAATAATCTTTATTTACCTTTGACGGTGTACCCCCAGATAATATTTGAACACAATCCCCTAGCTGCATCTTCTTCCAATTACTCATAACCCAACTCGTACTTCAAACTCCCTAGACGGCACGAATTGCCTCCTTTAGCACAGTTTCCCGCAGGTGAGGACGTAGTGAACTAGGAGTACCTACATCGACTGAACAGCCTAGAAGCTCCTCTAAATAAGCTTTCAGACCCAATAAAGTAAATAATCCAACTGGGCGCTCAAACTCCACCAAAAAATCTACATCACTGTCTGAGCTAGCCTCATCTCGCGCTACCGAACCAAACAAAAACAACGCTTTGACCGCGAATTTGTCGAGGCGCTCTTTGTGATCACTTAACTTATCGAGAACCTGTTGCTTGTCCATTAGTTCATCTTCTCCAAATCAAACCCCATGACAATGCAGTCAGTAAACTCTGCCATCATTCCTCCTCCATAACAAACCAATTCTCAACAGATAAACCCTCAAAATCTTGAAAATCTGTTTAATTCCGGGTCACTAAAACCAACCCATTACAGAACGCAATACTGGCAATTTGCCCATCAACAAATGCAGGCGTTTTACCAATCTTGGAAAGTCTTGCTCGCTCCTCAGCGTGCCAACGAGCCGCATTGAGATTGTAGTCAAAAACAACCATTTTTGAGGGCAACTCAGCTAGATAATCTAACAAAAATGTTCGTTTTGCTGACTCAGGCGGCATTCGCAGCGTTCCGTAGAGCAACTCATGCACTACCACAGATGCCGTTGCCACCTTGCCCTCATACAAATCCATCTTGGCAACTACAGATTGGTTAGGAACCTTCTTGTTAACTTCAGAAATTACATTGGTATCTAGAAGAAATTGCGCTGTCATAGCTCAACCTCCCGCCCCGGACTACGGTCTCGCAAATCCGCGAAATCTTCATCCGTAAACTCAATCCCTTCTCGCTCTATCCGTTCTCGAAACCTTAAAGTCATTGCCCAAAACGTTTCCCCATTTGAGCTAGACTGAGTTGTTTTAGCTAATCTAAGTTGAAGCACATTAAACAGTGAAGTCTGCTCATCCACCGATAACTCATCCAGCGATTGAATAATTTCCTGTAACGTCATAATCCCCCCTCCAAATCAAACCCTACCTTAGCCAACTGAATTTTAATCTCCTTATCTAATTGTGCCGCCTCCCGCATCTGTGCCGCCAACTGGGAAGTTAACACTCCCATCTTTTCCTCAAAAGGAATACCATCATCCTCTTCTTCCGGAATGCCCACATAACGCCCCGGCGTTAACACAAAATTGTGCTTCTGGATATCCGCCAACGTCGCCGACTTACAAAACCCCTTAATATCTTTGTAATCCCCCCTGTTCCCCTCCCTTTGGGAGGGGCTAGGGGAGGGAGAGGGGCTAGGGGAGGGCTTCCGCTTCCAAGCCCGATACGTCCCGGCAATCTGCTCGATATCCTCATCGGCAAAAGCTCGATTGCGACGGTTGACCATATAGCCCAACTCCGACCCATCAATAAATAAAACCTCCTCCTGGCGATTGCGATTCTTATTGCCATTCTTATAACGACTGAGAAACCACAAACAAGCCGGAATCCCCGTGTTATAAAACAACTGCGTCGGCAACATCACAATACAGTCTACCAAATCCGCCTCCACCAAAGCTTGGCGAATCTCCCCCTCACCCCCCGTATTCGATGATAGCGACCCATTGGACAACACAAACCCCGCCGCCCCCGTAGGAGCCAAATGATACAAGAAATGCTGCACCCAGGCAAAGTTAGCATTACCCACCGGGGGTACACCATACTGCCAGCGCCCATCTTTTCGCAGCAATTCCCCGCCCCAATCGCTATCATTAAACGGCGGATTCGCAATCACAAAATCGGCTTTTAAATCCTTGTGAGCATCATTGAGAAACGACCCCTCCGGATTCCACTTAATATTAGAGCCATCAATCCCCCGAATCGCCAAATTCATGCGACAGAGTTTATAAGTGGTTTCGTTGCTTTCTTGTCCGTAGATGGAAATATCATCAATGCGTCCCCGGTGCGCCGCGATGAACTTTTCACTTTGAACAAACATTCCCCCCGACCCACAACAAGGGTCAAACACCCGCCCCTGATACGGCTCTAGCATTTCCACCAATACCCGCACTACGCTTTCTGGGGTGTAGAATTGTCCCCCTTTCTTGCCTTCTGCCAGGGCAAACTGCCCTAAAAAGTATTCGTACACTTGCCCCAATATATCCGCTTGTTGGAGCTTCTGGGCGTTTTGGTTTATATCAAGTTCTAGCTGTTCGCTACTTGCCTTAGTCTCCCCAATCAGTTTGGCACTGCCGATTAGGTCAATCAGTCCTCCTAAAGAGGCAGAATCAAGCTTTTGTTGACCGTAAACTTTAGGTAAAATCCCTTTTAACAGTTTGGGATTTTCCTGTTCTATGGCTTCCATCGCCTCATCAACTCGCTGACCAATATCGGGTAGTTTAGCTTGAGCTTGTAGGGTTGACTACCGCGCCTCTGGCGGCACAAAGAAAACGTTTTCTGCTTTATATTCATCCTTATCTTCGGGGTCTGCTCCTTCATATTCCCCTTTCCCCACAATGAGTTTTTGATGTAGGGCTTCAAAGGCATCAGAAATGTATTTGAGGAAAATTAACCCCAAAAGAATATGCTTGTATTCGGCAGCATCAATATTTTTGCGGAGTTTATCTGCCGACTTCCACAACTTCTGCTCTAGGGTTTCGCTGTTTTTGACCTTAGTTTCCGTCTTTTTCGACAATATCGTTATCTCCAGTCATCCGATTGAGCGGATTAAAGCTCACTTTTTTAAGGGTAAGCGATGGGCTGGGTCGCTGGCAATCTTTATAAGTAGGTGGGGACAATTAAAGTTAACGGTGGAGATTAGGGAACACCTCGGCTTCGCTCGGTGTGTAACAGGGAACAGTAAGGGGGAAATTGTGTAGGGGCGGGTTTCACTATTATCTTTTTGGTTACACCCAGATGTAACTAAACCCGCCCCGACTTTACATAAGACGAATGACGTAGCTTGCTTCTCAAGGGAGCGAGTATGACAAATGACAAATGACAAATGACGAATGACGAATGACATAAGACAATCAAACCGCTTGTTCCACGATTAAGCCACCATTCAAGAAAATTTTCGGTATATCCAGAATGCTCATCATTTTGTCAGCATAGACGGCTTCTCCTTGCAAATAGTCAGAATTCATGCTAGTTGTTTCAGGAGTCACGGCAATAATCTGAAGCGGATTCAGCAGAAACATCGATTCACGCACATTATCCACAATCACACCCGCCAAAATCTCCTCAACCTCCACAATCAGCGCTTTGGAACTTCGGGTTATCGCGGTTAAGGGCAATTTCAACACCGGGCGAATATCGACTAAGGTGACAATTTCGCCGCGCAGATTCATGTTTCCCACAATATGAGGGGGACAACAGGGAATCGGTGTCACCTGTTGGATATCGGTAAACTCCCGCACCATTCCTAAATCAATCCCGAATAACTGATGATTTAAGACAATAATCGTTAACGGTTTGACACTGGTTAAGTCTTGACTCTCGAAGGGAAGCTTGAGATTATTCGCTCGTTCTCGGAAAATGTCTCGTTCTTCGGGTGTCGCATTTGCCGCAAATACGGCTTGTTCGGCGGGAATGTCTGCACTCGATTGATTCCGGTTAAGTTCTTGGCTGAGATAGTTCTCTACTAATTTAAAGGTGTGGCTATCTATCGAGTTTAACCAATTTTCTGGATCACTTAAAATAACGATATCACCTGCATGGCGGGTGAGTCCACCAATGACGCCGTTTTCGCTAACGGTTTGATTCGGCTCAAGTTCAGTGGTAATTTCATCTGGGGCGATTGTCAGGACTTCACAAACCTGATTCACAATAATTCCAACTTTGGTTTTTTCTCGTCTTAGAACGATAATACTGTCGGTTAAACGGTAGTTGGATGATTGTAAGCCAAGACTCTGATTAAAATCGATAACGGGTATCATTTCTGCCCGCAAATTGACCACGCCAATCATTTCACGCGGCGCTTCGGGAATGGAGATTAATTCGGGGAGAGGAAAAACTTCCTCCACGTAAGCTGTACTGATACCATACAGCCGATCATTTAAACCAAAACTAAAATAGGAGTTGTCTGTCATGGGGAGTCTGGCTCGATAATGTTGTCTAAGGAGGATTGGAGTTGTTTAATCAGTTCAGATGGCGTCAAATTGCCTAATTTTTGTAGGGGAGTATTGGGCGGTAACTGTTTGAGCAGATTCAACGCCACATGCTGCATTTTAATCGTGTTTTTCTCTAAGTCATGTTCGAGTGTTTCCGGATTAAAGGCTAAGGTATACTCGTCTTCAGTATCCCAAGTCAACGGACTAGGGACATCGCCTAAAGGGGTATAGACTAAACTCTCAGTTTGACGTTGATACACCAAGGATTCGGGAAAAATATTGGTTTTAAACTGCTTTAAAAGTTGACCATACAGTTCAGAATGCCCGGTAATTAGATAGCCTAAAGGCTGGAGGGCGTGGTAAAACTTATCCAAGGCTTGGGCAATGGCGGAAGATTCAAAGTAGATAAAGACATTTCGACAAATAATTAAATCAAACGCCTGTAAATCTAAGTGAGCTTGAGGGAAAGGATCTTTGACTAAGTTGACCTGTTGCCATTTGACTAATGATTTAACTTTGTCATCAATGTGGTAGTGATTATCAATACGTTTAAAATACTCGTGTTTGATTTTGGGATCAATACTTCTTAATGACCAAGCCCGATAAATTCCTTTTTTGGCTTTGTCTAGCGCCTCTTGATTAATATCGATGCCAAAAACAACTAAATTCCAGCTATCAATATCCGGAATCAGTTCATTCAGCATAATCGCCAGGGAATAGGGTTCCTCTCCGGTTGAACATCCCGCACTACAAAGCCGCAGGGTTTTATCGACCTGATGACGCTGAATCAGTTCGGGTAATATTTTAGTTTTGAGCAATTTACATTGTTCTTTATCCCGAAAAAAGTAACTTTCCAGATTCGTCAGCAAGACAACCAATTTTTTCCACTCTTGCTTGGCTTCTCTGGTTTGACAATTGAGCAGCAGATAATAATCTTCCGGAAAGGTTAGTTTAATTGCTTTCATTCGGGCGAATAGTTTGTCCGTTAAGCTGGCTTGATCGCGTTCTCGAATCACCAAACCCGTATGTTGAGCAATTAAGCGAATAAAGGCTTGTTTTATTTTAGGACTTAACTCATTGGGTTTTGACACATTTATTACCTAATCGGTTTACTGTAGAATCGACTGTTTTTGTAAAAGTTCTAGCAACATTGGCGCGATCGCGTCCACAGGTAAGACTTCTCTAGCGCCCCCTAGTTCAATGGCTTCTTTGGGCATTCCGAAGATGATTGAGGTGGCTTCATCCTGAGCAATCGTCAAACCACCCGCTTGGGTAACGGTTAGCATTCCTTTGGCACCGTCTCTGCCCATTCCGGTTAATAATATGGCGGTTGTTTTCTTACCATAAACTTTGGCGACAGACTCAAATGTGACCGTTGCTGATGGGCAATGTCCGTCGAAAGGTACGGTATCTGAACAAACAAAATTACCCTGCTTATCTAATTTTAGCTGATGTTGTTCTGGAGGAAAATAGATGATTCCGGGTTGCGGTCTCTTTCCCGACTCGGCAATTTTAATCGGCAATTTACAGGTGGAAGATAACCAATCGATTAAGCCCTGTAAAAATCCATTACAAATGTGTTGCACACAAAGGATTGGAACCGAAAAATTAGCGGGAAGTTGGGAAAAAATTTCCTGCAACGCTGGAGGTCCGCCCGTTGATGTGCCAATGGTAATTATTTTAGGCTTCGGGTATGATTTGGTGGGAGCCGTGGTCAGATTGTTCAGATTAACGGCTTGGTGTTGCAGCGAATATCTGCGTTTTCGCTTGAAAACTCTAACCCCAGAAATGACACTAATTTTATTAACTAATTCTCGTTTAAACTGTTGGTTTTCTGTGGTTAAGCCAGCTAGCGGTTTGGGACAAATCTCGACGGCACCCGCTTCGAGGACATCAAAGATATGATGGGTATCTTCCTGTTGGACTGATACACTCAAGACCAAGATGGGTATGGGATTATGACTCATGACTTCAGTGGTTAATTCCAACCCATCCATCTGTGGCATGTGTAAGTCTGTACAAATCACATCGGGTTTAACTTGATGTATTAGGCTCAATGCTTCTAAACCATTTTGCGCTTCTCCGACAACCTCAAATTGAGGGAATTCATTGATAATTCGTCTGAGAATGACTAGGGATATTTTGGAGTCTTCAACTAATAGAACTTTAATCGTCATTTTTTATTAGTCATTGGTCATTGGTCTTATGTCATTTGCTGAAAATGACTTGCACTTTAATCGGGGCGGGTTTAATGACATCAGGGTGAAAACCTTCCTATTAGCGGTAAAACCCGCCCCTACACACTCTCCCTCTGCTCCCAGACGTGCCATGGCACGTCTCTACATTGCTCCCCTTCTGTCTTAAATTAAACCAATCGGCTGATGGTTTCTAATAGAAACGCTTGGTTGAACTTACCTTTAATAATGTAAGCATCTGCCCCCGCTTCTGCACCCCGTTGTTGATCAGCTTCTGAATCCAAGGTGGTAACCAAAATAATTGGTAAGTCTTGATATTCGGAATGCTGGCGAATCGTGGCGGTTAGAGATAACCCGTCTAAATGAGGCATTTCCACATCAGAAACTACGGCATCAAAATGACGGCTTTTGAGTTTGGTATAGCCATCTAATCCATCAACCGCAATTACCACTTCATACCCCGCCCCTTCTAAAAGTCGCCGTTCTTGCGTCCGCACTGGGAGAGAATCTTCGACTAAGAGAATTGTCGGTTTCGTTTGTAGAACCGTATTGGCTTTAACCGAAACTGTTGCGGGATTTTGTTGTTGTCCCGACTTAACTAAATCCGCCGGATTGAGAATCATACAAACGTCCCCAGTGGGGAGAATCGTTGCACCCAAAATATTTTTGACCCGCTTTAATAACGTACTTTGAGGTTTGAGGGGGATTTCTTGGGTATCCAAAAGTCGATCGACTAAAAATCCCGAAACTTCATCACCAACCTTGAGTAAAATACACGATCGCAAGTCAGATAGCGGTATTTCTTTTTTGGCGATCAGGGCGTAGGCGGGGGAGTTCGAGAGTTCCAAGACATTGACAAGATTGGCGACGGGAACCCTTTGACCTTGCCAGTTTAACGTCTCTCGCCCATCAATGGTTTCTATTTCATCGGGGGAAAGGAGTAAACTGGTTTGGACGAATTCAATCGGAATGGCTTGAACAATTCCCTGAACCTCGACAAATAAGGCATTAACGGTGGCTAAGGTGGTGCGAAGTTGGATGCGGAATTTACTTCCTTGATTGGGAGTTGATTCAATCGCGATCGCGCCTTTGAGTCGTTCAATGTTTGTTCTTACTACATCTAAGCCAATCCCGCGACCCGAAATTTCGGTAATAAAGCTGCGGGTGGAGAATCCTGGGGCAAAAATTAGGTCATAAATTTGACTGGGATTCATCCTCTCTAGTTCATCGGGTTGGTAAAGCTTCCGTTTAATTGCCGTTTGCTTAATTTGGTCGATATCCAGTCCTCGCCCATCATCAGCGACTTCAATGATAATCGTATTCCCAATTAAACTACCCCGCAGCCAAATTTTTGCCACTGGCGGTTTACCTAATTTTTCCCGTTCTGCGGGTGTCTCAATCCCATGATCGATCGCGTTCCGAATCAGATGGGTTAAAGAATCTTTAATATCTTCTAGAATAGTTTTATCCGCCGTCGTATCTCCCCCTTCAATGATTAACTCCACCTGTTTCGACTGTTTGCGGGCTAAATCCCGCACCATACGCGGAAACAACTGGAAGATAGTAGACAGAGGTAATTGACGTAGGGTTTGAATTCTCTCCCGTAAATCCTCTGCAATTAAATCCAGGTTAGAGGTATTTTCCTGAGTGGCGGTGCGTAAGGCGGTAATCTTTTCATCTAAGCGTTCTTGGAATGGGTTAACCTCTGTAGCTGTCGCCTCACCGGATTGACGATAAAAGGCTTTCCAGTCTTGCCAAAGTGTCACCAGTTCCTCAATTTCTGACGCGGCGTAAGCGATGCGAAGTTTCGTCACATTTAATTCTTCCGCTTGCGCCATTAATGCATCTAAATCACGAGTGGGAACCCGAATTGTATCAATTCGGTAAGTGTCACTCAGGGCTGGGGTTTTGGGTACTGGCGCTGGCGGTTGGGCGGGAGTCGGTACTGTCTCCGGTAAGGTGGGAAGAGACACTTCCAGTAATTGGTTCAGAACCGCCGTAGTATTCACACCCTGATATTGACCCGTCACCGCTTCCTGTACCAGCTTACCCATCGCATCCAATCCTCGATACAAGCGATCGCTAATATCTGGGGTTAAGATAGTAGGCTGGAGTTTAATCCCGCCTAAAATCTCTTCAACGTGGTGGATTAAGGCTTCCACGGGTTCGACGCCGACGCTTCTGGAGTCGCCTTTTAAACTATGGGCTTCGCGCAGTAACTCATCTAAGATAGTTGAGTCATCGGGCTGCTTTTCTAATTGCAGTAATCCCGCTTCTAGCTTCTGTAAGCGTTCAAGGCTGGCGAGTTTATAAACATCCCGCATTTCCTCATCGTCAATAAACGTGGCGCTGAGGGGAGGTTGAGAGGGTGAAGATGGGACATTGGGTAACCCGACAATCGTTACCGAATCCGGACGAGAGACGGGATTGGATGATAATGGCGTGGGAGTTTTGGAGACAGGTATCACCGGGGGAGATTGGGCTGATGCTTCAATCGCTTCGATTAATTGGTTCAGCACTTGCGCCGTATCCACACCCTGCAGTTGACCCGTTACCGCTTCATCGACTAAGCCACGAATGGCTTCTAATGCATCATAGAGGCTTTCACTGACTTTGACCGTAAAACCAAGTTGTCGATGTTTGATGCGATCAAAGACTTCTTCGATATGATGGACAAGGGTTTCCACTGATTCGACGCCAACGCTACGAGAATCGCCTTTGAGACTATGGGCTTCCCGCAATAATTGATCTAATGTTGCTGTATCATCGGGATATTTTTCTAAATGCAGTAACCCGGCTTCTAAAATCTGCAACCGTTCGCTACTGGCGAGTTGATACACCTCTCGTAATTCATCATCATCGATATAGCTTTCGGCGAGTTGGGGTGTGGGAGACGGTTGAGGCGAGGTGGGTTGGGTTCCGTTATCGATTGTCGGTTCCAGGTTATCCGTAAAACCCGCCCCGACAAGCCCGGGTTCGGCTTGAATTGGCGATGCTACAGCCGACTGTTGGCAATTTTCCAGCACCAGCATAAATTGTTCTAGTACCTCAGTGGTATCCACCGCACTGGGTTGACCGGTTATCGCTTCTTGGACTAATTTGCTAATTGCCTCTACTCCTTGATGTAAGGTTTGGTTAACATCTGGGGTAAACGCTGTGGGTTGAGATTTAAGGTTCTCGATAATTTCTTCTAGAGGATGAGCCAGAATTTCCACCGATTCCACGCCAACGCTGCGAGAATCGCCTTTAAGACTATGAACTTCCCGGCGTAACTCCTCCCAGATAGCATCGTTGTCTGGATTTTGGGCTAAATCATTTAACCCCGTTTCCAGGCTGTGCAATCGTTCACCACTGGTAAGTTGATACACCTCTCGTAATTCATCATCATCGATATAGCTTTCGGCGAGTTGGGGTGTGGGAGACGGTTGAGGCGGGGCGGGTTTGGTTCCGTTAGGGGTTGTCGGCTCAAGGTTATCGGTAAAACCCGCCCCTACAAGCCCTGGTTCCTCTTGAACGGGAGACGCAACCGTCGATGATTGGCAATTTTCCAGCACTAGCATAAATTGTTCTAGTACCTCAGTGGTATCCACCGCACTGGGTTGACCGGTAACGGCTTCCTGGACTAATTGACTAATTGCCTCTACTCCTTGATGTAAGGTTTGGCTAACCTCTGGGGTAAACCTAGTGGGTTGGGATTTGCAGCTTTCGATAATTTCCTCTAGGGGATGAGCCAAAATTTCCACGGTTTCCACGCCAACGCTACGAGAATCGCCCTTAATACTATGGGCTTCTCGGCGCAACTGTTCCCAGATAGCTTCATCGTCTGGATTTTCTGTCAAATGACGCAACCCAGCTTCTAGGCTTTGTAACCGTTCACGACTAGCCAGTTGATAAACGTCTCGGAGTTCATCATCGTCGATATAGCTTTCGGCTAATTCAGATGATTCAGCGCTCATATCCTCTCTCTCTAGAGGTTCTGGTGGAATGTCTCTACCTGCGGCGTTTTCTGCTGATTCACTAGCGAGTTGTTGAAATTGATCCAGTATTTCAGCTAAATTGACGCCACTTGGTTTACCTGTTATTGCTTCAGCAATTAAAAGACGAATTACATCTAATCCATGATCAAGACATTGACTCACTGACGGCGAAAAAACCAGCTTTTGGCGTTTAATCCGTCCCAGAGTCCATTCCATGCGATCGGCAAGGGTTTCTACAGCTTTAACCCCTAGGCTTTTGGAGTCTCCTTTTAAGCTGTGAACATCTCGCAGCAACTGTTCTAAGGTTGTTTCATTCTCTGGATTTTTTTGTAGATGGTGCAAACCGACAGTAAGTTTCTCTAGACGTTCTTCACCCGCCGTTTTATACAACGTTCGCAATTCTTCATCGTCTATGATCATGATTCGTCATTCGTCTTATGTCATTTGTCATTTGTCATTTGTCATTCGTCTTATGTCATTCTTCATTTGTCATTAGTTATTTGCTCCCTCTGCTTCCAGACGTTCCACCGGAACATCTCTACAAGCTCCCTAGACGCGCCATGGCGCGTCTCTACATCAACTCGGCACAGTTAAACCATCTCTTGCAATTCCAGAGAGGTTTCGTTCAGTTGCTGAGTCCCGATCTTGGTTTGATTGATACCTGTGGCGGTTTCTTTTGCCCCCTTATTAATGGTTTCCATCGCTTCCACGACTTGCTGAATCGCATCGACTTGCTGTTTTAAGTTCAGGGAGATTTGTTGGTTATTTAACACCACTTTGTCCACCGCATCGGCTACCCCGGTGAACGCTTCATTAGTTTTTTGGGCAATTTGAACACCGGATGCCACGGTTTTTGTCCCTTCATCTGTCACCATTACCGTTGAGTTTATCGCGCTTTGAATTTCGGAAACCAGAAGACCAATTTTGTCAGCCGATTGTTGACTTTGATCGGCTAATTTGCGAATTTCATTGGCAACTACTGAGAAGCCTTTGCCATGTTCTCCCGCACGCACCGCTTCTACGGAGGAATTAAGCGCTAACATGTTGGTTTTGTTGGCTAATTCAGACACCAACTGGGAAATACTACCAATTTGATTTGCCTGTTCAGAAAGACGAACAATCTGTTGTGCGATCGCGCCGACTTTATTCTCCAGGGTGTACATCCCTTCCAGGGTTTCACCTACCGCTTGGGTTCCTCCCTGAGTCAGTTCCAACGCTTTCTGGGCGGCGGATACAGCAGCCTTGGCTTGTTCGGCGGATTGTCGGGAGGAGGCTTCTAACTCATCCATGGTGGTAGTCGTTTCATTCACTGAAGCCGCTTGCTGACTCGCCACCCGTTCTTGTTCTTCTAAGGTGGAGAAAATCTCTTGGCTAGCGGTGGAGATACGAGTCACAATTTGTTTAACTAAATTCGCCAGTTGGCTTGTCCGGAAAACGCCCACGGGTAGCACGGCGGCGAGGGAGACTAAAATAATCAGCGTCGCTACCACTTTAAACGCCGTCACAGACGCAAAAATTGTGCTTTTGGGAACGGTACGGATAGCCACCAAAAAACCCGGTTGATTGGGATCTGGATCAACTTGAGCGTAGCTGATTAGATCATTGCTTCCTGTACCAATTAATCCCTGTTCACCTTGCAGAATTTGCTCAACAATTTGGTCAGAATAATCCTTCGCCAAGGTTTCATCATTGCCCAGATCAAATCCCCATTCTTTCTCATCGTTGGGATGGGAGAGATAGTAGCCATCGGCATTAATCAGTAAGGCTGTTTCGCCCTTGCTTAAATTGGCATCTTCGATATATCGGAGAAATTTGTTGGCAAAAACATTGGCAATCACAATTCCCTGTTTTTCCCCGGCTGCATCAGCCACAGGTGTGGCGTAGCGAATCACGGGTTTAAACGGGGTTTCGATTTCTCCGCGTTCTTGGTTCAAGTTAACCGGGGAGACATAAACCTCACCTGGCTCCAGTTTCATCGCTTCAACAAAATAGTCGCGATCGCCTTTATTTTGCAACTCGGATTTGGGAATAACTGTCGTCGTTGTCCCATCGGAATCAATCCTGACCATTTCCTGACCATTTTCGTCAAGAAACCGAAGCTGCATATATTGAGACTTCGCCTGCATTAGACTCTCAAAAATGGTCTGGGCTTGGTCTACCCAAACATCAGTCGATTGATTGCCTTCGGAAGCCGTTTCTGAGCGAATAATCCCTTGAATAGCGGGAATTTTGCTCAGGAATAAGACATCCTCATTAATCCCCTCTAAGACAGCATCAATATTTTCGGCATCATCAGCAACCCTGTCCTCCAGTTTGGTTTCCGAGACTTCGGATAAGGCAGTCGAGGACGAAAATATCCCATAAATTCCGACAATTGAGACGGGAATAAGGCTGCTTAAAAATAGCAGCAATAAGATTTGATTCTGAAGTTTTTTCTGGTTCGATAAATTTTTGAGAAATTTTGCCCACATGGCTGGTTACCTATCACTCTAGATTCCGTTGAACAAATCCATCTCCCTTGGAGGAGATGGGAGGCGAAAAAATACAGTCCATTCATTTCTTTCCTTGGAAACCTCCCTAGTCCTCTGTTTTGCCAGATTAGGGGGGATGGAGTTTCACCCGTCTTAGCACAGGGATAAATTGGTTACGTCTTTACCGATAAATTCACTCAGGGCATTTTTTTCCTAAAGGATAAGCCAAACGTATGCGGCAAAATCGTAAGTCTGTCAAGGTGTAGGTCATCGCAGGATACTTGCTGTTTAGTTCAGTTGAATCCAAATTTGCTCATAATCATAGATAACCCTGGTTTAGCCAATCTGTAGGACGAGAGCTTATCATCGTTTTTGGCTGAATTGAGAATCGAAAGTCAGCCTGTTCAAAAATGCTGGGTTTGAGCAAGGTTTAAGCCAAATAACCTGACGAGGTACTGGCTTTGATTGACATAGATTCTAGAGGAGCGTTTAACCCAGACGACTAGAGACACCCAGTTTTTTTATCCGATCAGACCATTGTCTACATCATTCCTATGCTATTGCACTGGATTGAGTTTCGGCAACAAGTTTATCAATTGTTTATAATTTATGAATAAAAAATAAAACCCATTATTTAAGTTAGTATATTTTACGTTAACAGGATTAAAAAATTAGGTTTAGCCGAATAAGTCTCTATGTAAAATTGCGACTTATCCAGCAAAAGCTTAGAAACTTGTCATACAAAGCAACATACGCTTGTAATACATTTAGTGACAATGTATTACGATAAATAGCATCAATACAAAAGCAGGTTCGTAGTAGAGGCTTTAGCCCCTGATTTTATAGGTTTTCCGGGCGTGGGGTTAATTTATCTTGCTTAGGTGTGCCACGCCATTACTGGACTGATACAGCTACAATGATGGATTAGATCTTACCATTGAATCGGGCGCAAGTCTTTGCGCCCCTACAGTTTCCGGGCGTAATTCTAATTCATCAAATTAGCTGTGCCACGCTACTTACCCTTGTGAGGGGATGGAGAGGGGCTGGGGGTGAGGGCTGTAGCTTAGCTTAAGTTGACCTTTGAAAACGGCACACTCAGACTACTTGTTTGAGTTAGCCGCCGATGGGCTTTGGCGAAAACTGATAATTAACAAACAGATAATCCCTAGATTAATAAAAACATCAGCAAAATTAAACACCGGAAAAGGCGCGAGTTGAATATGACGAAAATCGACTAATATAGGGAACTTGACGATTGGAAATTCCAGAAAATCAACCACACAGGTTAACTCTTTTCCATTAACGATACAATCATTAAAAAAGCGGTCAATTCCATTCCCCAATGCACCACCTAAAATAAAGCCGTAGCCTAACTGCTCAATCGGTTTCAGCCGGGAACCAAACCATGCCAACCCCATTAACCCCAGACTCACCGCTAGAGATAGCCAGCGCAGCCAAACGCCGCCCTGACTAAATAGACTAAATGCTGCCCCAGTATTGAGTACATACCTTAAGTGAAAAATATCAGGAATCAGAGGCAAACTTTCGTATAAGGCAAAATTTTGTACCACTAAATATTTAGTCAGTTGATCCACAATTACACTAATTGCGGCAATTACCCAGAAGTAGCGATTTTTTTGAAAAGGCATCAGTAGGAAGACAGTATGAAAGTTAACGGTGAATATCGTCATTTGTCATTTGTCATTTGTCATTTGTTAGGATTTGAGTAATATTTCCCTAAGTTAACATAGTTAAGTGTATTTTCACCAACCTACAAACAACCCCTGAATGATGAAATCCTTGTAATCCAAGAATCATTAGAAAAGAAGCATCAGACTTTAATACCCCTGTTGCCACTTTAACAACAATTGAGTGCATCTCACCTCCAACTCCTATACAACCCATGCTCTCAGCGGATAAGCCTATGCAAAAACTCCAGGGACAGCTATCCTCAACCCCTCAACCGACAATTTTTATCATTGCAGACATCAGCGGCTATACTCGGTTCATGCTCTCGAATCGCGAGGCACTTCTTCATAGCCAAATCATTATCAGTGAGTTGATGCGCTCGATCTTAAAGGAGGCAAAAATCCCGATAGAGATTGCCAAGCTAGAGGGAGATGCTGTGTTTATGTATTGTCTCAAGCAAGGCGATCGCGTGGGGACAGACAGCAGCGAACCCATCGGTATTCAAGAGTTAGGACCCAAACTGTTAACGTTTATGGCGGCGTTCATGGCGAAACTGAAAGAACTGCATCGCCGAAATACCTGTGATTGTCCCGCCTGTAGCAATCTAGACATCCTTCGACTCAAGATTGTGGTTCATAGTGGGGAGGCTCTATTCTATCAGCTTGACCGTTTTGAGGAGTTGTCGAGTCTTGATGTGATTATCGTCCATCGCCTGCTGAAAAATTCGGTCATGGCTCGTCAGTATATCCTCCTCACCACGGCTGCGGCTCAAGATCTGAAATTTCCAGAGACAATTCAGTTCCAAAGGGGTGTAGAACAGTATGATGACCTGGGTTCCGTTGAAACTTGGGTTTATGAGTTGCCCGATCAGCCCTTGAGCCATGAGTCATCTCATCCCAATCACCACTCGCACTCCACCCTCCCGTTAGAACCCTGGATGAATCCGACAAGCGTGGTGGTTCAGACTCTCAACCAATGGCAATACTCAATCTGGATGATGTGGCGATCGCTGTTTTTAAGCCTAGGTTTACAGCGTTTTAGCCGTCTGTCACACCTGACTCCAGCTCAGAATTGGTCACAGTCAGGGCGCTCAATTTGGATGCTTGCCATGTCCGCATTGCGTTGGGGGATTAGCGCTGCGTTGTTGTTGGGAGGCGTTCAGTTAGCATTTCCGGCTGACCCCCAAGCCTTGGTGCAACGTTATATTGACCCAGAAACTGGCTTCATTTCAGCATTTTTTGCCGATCAAATTGTTAATCGGTTGGGAATTTCGATCAGTCGTTTTCTCCAGATTCAAGGGGGGTTAGAGATAGTGATGGCAGGGATGAACCTCTTTTGGGGTGTCCACACACCGATGCTGGGACTGATGATGGGGTTTATGTTTTGGTCGTTTACGATCGCTAACCCTGTGGTGGGGGCGATCAGTCTCAGTCGAGATATTGCCCTAGCCGGATTCTGTTTGGCAATCGCCCTCACCGGTCCGGCTGCTTGGGATAGTCAGGGGAATTTTCAACGTCGAGATACGGTGCTGCTGTTACTGCGGCTGAGTCTGAGCTATACACTCATCGTGTCGGCTTTGTTCACCGAAGGGGTGATGGCAAACCCATTAAATCGAACATTACCTATAAGCCTTGTGCTGGGCTTGGGTGTTGCCTTAGGGTTTGGTTTTTTCACCCGGATGGCTGGGGTTATCGTCGCGGTTTGGTTATTGGTTATTGTCGCATTGAGTGTCGTAGAGGTAGGTAATTTGTATTGGGGTTTAGAAGCTCTCAAGCGGGAGATTACCCTCATGGTAGGAGCCGCCGTCTTTGGAGTATTAGGACGCGATCGCTGGGCTTGGCCCAAGTCTCGTTCTAAGTAGGTGAACACAAAAAAGTTAAATGACAAATGACTAATGATTAATGATTAATAAAATAATAAATGCCGCAAGGTATATGCCACAACTGTAACCGCACAAGCAATGGCTAACTGTCCAGGTAACGGATAAATGGAGTATTTCAACATGGCATCTATGAGTGATAAATCATCCCTACTAGTCATGTTTAAAATAAGATGAAAAATCGTTAAATAGCCTATCCCGTAAATATGAATGGTGAATAAACCACATAAACAACTAAGCCCTAGGGATTCTAATCGCAAAGGCAGACGAAACGCCAAAAAACCACAAACCCAGGCTCCCGCTATAAATCCTAATAAATACCCAAACATGGGTTTTATTACATAGTCTAAACCCCCGCCTTGGTCAAAGATCGGTAAAATTAAGCCTAAAACCACATAAGCAATTTGAGACAGGACACCTGCATTTTTTCCACCTAAACACCCAACAAGTAGAACCGCCCCAATCTGACAGGTAACGCCTAAGGAAATGGGCTGAATTCCTTGGCTTGACCAATCCCAGGGCGGATTTGTCACGAAGGCTTCTAAAAAGGTGCCACCGATAGTCAGTAATAAGCCAATTAAAGCCCAAACGAGTTCATGGGGAGCAGACACTTTTACGCGAATCGTCCTTAACTCCCCCTCTATACTTGCTGGGATTGATGCTCTCCGGGAAGCGGTGCTTCGCCTCCGGTTAAGCCTAATGACTCTAACATGGCATGATCGTGTTCTGGCGGCTGTCCTAAAGTGGTTAGGTAATGACCAATTAACATGGCATTAATCCCGGCTTTCAATCCCAGGGCTTGGAGTTCGCCCATCACCGCTTCTCGTCCGCCAGCATAGCGAATAATTTGTTCGGGTAAAATCAGCCGGAAAATCGCGATCGCCTTTAGTGCTTCATCCGGATCAAGTTTCGTCTGTTCTCCCAAGGGCGTTCCTTTACGGGGATTCAGCAAGTTCAGGGGGACAGATTCCACCTCTAATTCCCGCAAGGCTAGGGCTAAATCCACCCGATCCTCCCAGGTTTCCCCCATTCCCAAAATACCACCCGTACAAGCTTGAATTCCGGCGGCTTTCAGGTGCTTAATCGTCTCAACGCGATCGCGCCAACGGTGAGTGGTGACGATTTCCGGGAAAAAGTTCTCCGATGCCTCTAAGTTATGGTTATAGCGGGTGACTCCGGCTTCCTTGAGTGCCTGTGCCTGTTCCGGTGTCACTTCGCCTAAGGCGCAGCAGGGCTTAATATTGGTTTCGCTAATAATCCGCTGAACGGTTTCCAGAATTTGCTCAAATTCTGTGGATTTGGGGGACTGATATTTAGGTCCACGCCCTTGACTTACTAGACAAAAACGCTTTGCCCCTGCTGCATCGGCGGCTTTGGCTTGTGCCAGTATTTCCTCCGGGGATTTGAGTCCGTAAATAGGGGAATCTTTCCCTGGATGATGGGCAGATTGGGCGCAAAAGCCACAGTTTTCTGAGCAGCTACCCGATTTGATGTTCACAATGCTGCATAAATCCACGGTGTTACCGCAGCAGGCTTGGCGCACTTGATCGGCGGCTTCACACAGGAGCAAAATATTATCCTGTCCTTCTATCTGCGCCAGTGTCAGCGCTTCCTCTCGATTGATGCGATCGCCAGATATAATTCGTTGGGCGAGAGCGTTGAGCCAGTCTCGCACTGAGGTTGGTACGGAGGCTGGGGAATTCGCCGCATCCGGATGGAGTGAATTGTCAGACTGTCGTAATGGCGTTTGAACCACGCTTTGACCCTCGCTTTGCACATCGACGGCTTGGTCGTGATGTCACAACCGATAGAACCGCAACTTAACACTATACCTTATAGTCGGCATTCTGCACCAGCTTAGGGTGACGCTATGGATGTTTATGCACAAGACAATAAACAGGAAACTCAGATAATTTTTCTATCGGCTGGCGACTTGATTCATTTGGCATAATTAAACGAGTATATTATCCAATATTTATCGAGAAAAATATTCAATAATTTCCTTCACTTAAGAAACTTCCACAACTAACGGGAAATAATGATACCTTTATCTATCTGCCGAGTTGAGAATAAAGTTTTGGCAACTCCGTGACATTTAATTGGAATTTGTTAACCTTCTCTTTACGAATGAGGGGTATCCTGCAAGAGACTATACGGTAGTGTAACTGTCTTTGAGGCTTAGTCAAATGGTGTTCCGTCTCGCTTTCATCAATCCAGCTCGTTTAGTTCGCTCAGTTTCCGTTCTAGTTCTGGCAGTTAGCCTAGCGGCATGCGGAGGGGAGCAAGAGGCTGACATGACAGATGGAGAAACTGACATGGGTGGGGGTGATGACAAACTCGCCCTCGCTGAATCTGTAGCGCTAACAGGTGCTGGTGCATCGTTCCCCGCCCCGATTTATCAGCGTTGGTTCCAAGACATCAGTAGTCAATATCCGATGCTCCGGGTCAACTATCAATCTGTCGGTAGTGGCGCTGGCGTTGAACAGTTTACTCAAGGTACGGTAGACTTCGGGGCTAGCGATGTGGCAATGAAGGACGAAGAAATCGAGCAAGTCGATAGAGGCGTTCTCATGCTGCCGATAACGGCTGGCAGTATCGTACTGGCATACAACCTGGGAGGAGTAGAAGAATTGAAACTGCCACGGGATGTGTACGTGGATATTCTTCTGGGCAACATTACCAACTGGAATGATCCGGCAATTGCGGCGGCAAATGAGGGTGTAGAGTTGCCCGATCAGTCGATTACCGTGATTCACCGTTCCGATGGTAGTGGTACTACAGGCGTCTTTACCAAACACCTGAGTGCGATTAGTCCGGAGTGGGAAGAACAAGTTGGGGAAGGCAAAACCGTCGAGTGGCCCACCGGGGTTGGCGCAAAGGGAAATGAAGGGGTTACGGCTCAGATTCAACAAACCGATGGTGCGATCGGCTATGTCGAATACGGCTACGCCAAGCAGAATGACCTCAACTTTGCTGCCTTGGAAAACCAATCCGGGAATTTTGTCACGCCCAGTGATGAATCGGCATCCAAGACGTTAGAAGCCGTTACTTTACCGGAAAATCTGCGGGCATTTATTTCTGATCCCGAAGGTGAGGAATCCTATCCCATTGTTACTTATACGTGGCTTTTGGCTTACCAAGAGTATGATGATCCGGAGACGGCTAAATCCTTGGAAGCCACGATTGAATATGCGTTGACAGAAGGTCAAGAAATTGCGCCGGAGTTAGGCTATGTGGCACTACCGCAAAATGTGCGGGAAAAAGTGGCAGAGGCGGCAGATGTGATTAGCCCTGACTATGACATTGAGGTTAGTGAATAGCTTCACACAAACTGAGAAAGTTGGAGGTTAATTCAAAATTATTCCACTCGGTTAGGGCGGGTTTAGTTCCATCGGGGTCAATAAGCAACGATAACAGCGAAACCCGCCCCGACAGAAGACTTGACCCTACCTTCCTCAGATAAGCTGTTCGGTAGCCAAACTTTAATGTTAATAATGGCTTCTATCCTTAGTAGTGCGAGCCTCTTGCTCGCTACTAATACCCAATTTAAACGCATGACAGCTTACTACGTTTGATCGGTTCACTGGTATCCTTAAATTCTTAACGTCGGTTCACGTTCATTAATTATGACCACACAAGCTGAGTCCACTTCAGCAGTACTCCCCGAACGGTCTAAGGTAGAAAAAACCCTAGATAGGGGGTTTGTTTGGCTGGCTCGCATCTTGGCGCTGTCAGTCGCGGGAATTTTAATCTTCATCGCGATCACAGTAGGCATAGAAGCCTTACCCGCGATACGGGAATTTGGTCTGAATTTTCTGGTCAACAGCGCTTGGAATCCCGTTGAAGAAGAATATGGGGCGCTACCCATGATCTACGGGACGCTGGTGAGTTCCGCGATCGCGCTGCTGTTTGCTGTACCTCTAGGAATTGGCACCGCCCTCTTTTTGAGCGAAGACTTTCTCCCCCAATCCGTGCGGACGACGCTGGTGTTTATGGTGGAATTGTTAGCGGCGATTCCCAGTGTGGTGTATGGGCTATGGGGCATTTATGTGTTGGTGCCAATCCTGTTACCCCTTGAGCAGTGGCTAAATAACACCTTCGGCTGGATTCCTTTGTTTGGTACAGAACCAACACGAGTAGGTATGTTTCCGGCTGGGATTATTTTAACGATTATGATTTTGCCAATTATCACGGCAATTTCTCGCGATTCCTTAGCTTCCCTCCCTCCAGATTTGCGACAAGCGTCTCTAGGGTTAGGGGCTACCCGCTGGCAAACTATTTTTCGGGTTCTGATTCCAGCAGCATTTTCAGGCATTGTTGGTGGCATAATGTTAGGGCTAGGTCGAGCCATGGGAGAAACTATGGCAGTAACCTTGCTGATTGGTAATGCTAATCAACTTAATTTTTCTCTACTCGCCCCAGCCAATACAATTGCTTCCCTATTGGCTAACCAATTTGCCGAAGCCTCCGGTTTACAGGTGGCGGCGTTAATGTATGCCGGGTTTGTGCTATTTGTCTTAACCCTAATCGTGAACATCCTGGCAGAGCTGATTGTGCGCCAAGTTAAGAAGTTTTAAGTTAATTCAAAACTCAAAAAATTTTATGTCAGAGGATTTTCAAGATACACAACCTGAAGACTTTCCAACTCACAGTTTTACCCGTTCATACACGAGTGGGCGATCGATATTTGGTATCGTGATGACCATCCTAGCCGGAGCTTGCCTGGTTATTGCCCTAATCCCGTTATTTGCGGTGATTATCTATGTGATCATTAAAGGATTTAACCGCCTGAACTGGAACTTATTTACAGAATTGCCACCTGCTGCGGGTTTATCGGGTGGCGGCGTTGGCAATGCAATTGTCGGCACATTAATTGTGGTTGGAATTGGAGCGCTGATTAGTGTTCCCATTGGTGTTTTGGCAGCCGTTTATCTATCTGAATTTAGTTCGGGTCCAATTGCTCGCTGGATTCGCTTTGCCACTAATGTCCTCAGTGGTGTCCCTTCAATTATTGCCGGGATATTTGCTTATGGGATTATTGTGCTAGGACCAGGATTCATCCCCTGTGCAGGTAGCTTTTCCGCATTGGCGGGAGGCGTAGCCCTGGCGGTACTGATGCTACCCATTATTATCAGAACCACGGATGAAGCCCTGCAAATCGTGCCTCAAGATGTACGCTGGGCGTCTGTGGGTGTGGGAGCGTCGGAATATCAAACGGTATTGAGAGTGGTTCTTCCCGCCGCTTTACCCGCGATCCTAACGGGAACCACCTTGGCGGTTGCTCGCGCTGCTGGCGAAACCGCCCCCCTGATTTTCACGGCTCTATTCACCTTCTTTTGGCCCTCAGGAATATGTGACCCGACTCCCTCCCTAGCCGTATTAGTTTACAATTTTGCCACCTCGCCTTTTTCGGATCAGCAAGAATTAGCCTGGGCAGCTTCTTTAATCCTGGTGGCTTTGGTCTTGTTAACCAGTGTAATTTCTCGCTGGGCAACCCGGAAAAGCATTTACTGAATTATGAGTTATGAATTACCCAATCAACCTACCTATATAGAATGGGAGATGAAGGTTCAAAGTCTAAATCTTCAAATCCAGTTATCGTAACAGCAAGTAATCTCAAAATTAAGGTGAATTATCATGAAATCTAATCAAAAAGTTGCCAGTCCGAATCAAGGCAATGAACAATCAACGGAAACGGTTTTACGAACGGAAGACCTAGATATATACTATGGCAAATTTTTAGCGGTGAAAGGGGTGTCTATGGATATTCCCAAAAACCGTATTACCGCTTTTATCGGTCCTTCGGGTTGTGGTAAAAGTACATTGATTCGTTGCTTTAACCGTCTTAATGATTTAATTGATTCATTTCACATTGAGGGTAAGGTTTACTATCGCCAGAAAGACCTTTATGACAAAAAGGTTGATCCGGTAGAAGTCCGACGGCGGATTGGTATGGTGTTCCAAAAGCCCAACCCATTTCCCAAAACAATTTATGACAATATTGCCTACGGTGCTAGGGTAAATAACTATAAAGGGAATCTAGATGAATTGGTGGAAAACTCCCTACGCGCTGCCGCCTTATGGGATGAGGTCAAAGATAAGCTGAAAACCAACGGGATGTCCCTATCTGGAGGACAACAGCAGCGGTTGTGTATTGCCCGTGCGATCGCGATTAACCCGGATGTGGTATTAATGGACGAACCTTGTGCGTCTCTTGACCCGATTTCCACCCTCAAGGTTGAAGACTTAATGCACGAACTGAAACAAAAATACAGTATTGTGATTGTGACTCACAATATGCAGCAAGCCACACGGGTTGCTGATATGACCGCCTTCTTCAATGCCAGAGCCACAGAAAAGGGGGGGAAACAGGGGTATTTAGTTGAGTACGACGAAACCGAAAATATCTTCCAAAATCCCAAGGAGGAAGCCACGAAAGACTATGTAAGCGGACGTTTCGGCTAAGTTTTATCGTCCCCAACAAACCCTTGCTTCATCCCACGGATATACAGTTCCAGATGGGATTGAATCCATTGGGCAGTTTCAGGATACCCTAATTCAATGGCTGTTTGTTCAGCCGCCAACCAACTATACAAAGCCGTTTTATTGACAGCTTGAATGGCTTCTAATCCTTGCATCACCGGATGGGGGACAGGAATGGGGGCAGTTGCTTCCTTGAGAAAATCAATCCCGGCTGGCAAAACAAGCTGATTATTTTCAACCCGAATCACTCCCTGATCCGTGGGATCTTCGCCTTGCCAGTTAACTTCACCCTGCAACTGATACCCCCAAGGTTGGAGGAAATGAAGGATCAGGTATTGTAACCAAGCGATGTAGTGATAATTTAATGCAGGCGATCGCCCGAATTAACCGCGTTTATTTTGAAAAGCAAGGCGGCTTAATCGTCGATTATCTCGGCGTCGCCAGCGAACTCAAAAAAGCATTATCCTTTTATTCCCAAAGCGGCGGCAAAGGTCAACTCACCCTCGACCAAGACGTCGCCCTAGGCTTATTTTTAACCAAACTGGAAATCGTCGAGCAAATTCTCGCCGATTACAACTACCTGTCTTATTTCAGCGCTCAAACTGGAGAAAAGCTAAATAGTCTCAAAGGAACGACCAATTATGGGGTCTTCCGGACTTAGTGTGCTAAATTATCAGTTTTAATGAGTCAGAAGGTTTTCCACACAAGGGCTGTAGCTTTTGATCGCCTCAAAATAAATTGAAATTCGGGTAAAAACGATTAAAGCTATTGCTGTCCAATACTTGGGCAAATCTAACTAACAATTTAGCACACTAACTACGGAAGACCCTAAAGTGGACAGTAGCTCTTAGCCCGGAGTTTGAACTCCGGGCGGATGTCGGGGCTTACTGACAAAAATGCAAGTTTGAGATACAACGATTTACAATTGCTGTTCCAACTGTAACTCACATTGTTGAAAAACATAATTCACGGCAGCAAATAACCGCTCCAAGTCCTGAATTGTATAAAACCGCTTATTTTGGGTAAAGTTATCCGCTATCAGTTGACCAAACTGCCATATCGCCCCATTGGAAACAACACCAAATATCCTTTGTCCTGGATCATTGTTAATTTTCTGCACCGCCACCATTTCTGCCAAACATTGCCCCCATCCTTCAGTAAAGTCACTCTCTTTCTTTGCCTCAACGACTACAAAATAGGGCTTATCAAACACCACTGTCCCCAAGGGAGAGCGCTTCGCCACGATATAATCAGGAGTTCCCGATAAATTTTCATCGTAGGTCAAGGCTTGGTGACTCCAGAGCAAGAAATTGCGGCGATAAGCTTTCCAAACTTCTTTTAATATGGGATAAATAATCGTCTCACAAATTGCCCTGTCTGAATTGTCAAACACTCCCTCATTTAAAATTAACTCTAATTCATTCCGAAAACTATCACTCACGTCAAATTCAATCTCGGTAATGAAATTGTCTCGAATATATTTGATTTGAAAGGCTTTAGCGACTACGCCAATACTTTTATAACTGCTAAATGACATGGTTGACCTCTTTATCGTGTCGTGAGTGGGCGCAAGCCTTGCGCCCCTACAATGTTCTTGTAGTTCTAGGTTGGGTAAAGCGCTCGCTCTACCCAACCATTTATCCGATCGCGTTGGGTTTCCTTGGATTTTCCTAACCTACTCCTGAGAATTTGTTTAGTTGAGAGTTTGTACATCAGGATAATTCAGAATTTTGGTGTCAGCCGTTAGTAACGGGCATCCATAGATTCTTGCTGTAGCAACAATTATCTGGTCAGATGGATCGCGATGAAATCCTATCAGTTTAGTTGACTCAACTACTATGGGAATTGTCAGATTGAGTAGTTGCACTCCTGGATAAGTTAAAGCGCCTGCTAACCACTCCTCAACTGAAATTGACAGAGTAAGTTTGCCAACCTCAACCAATTTAGCAACTTCCCAACAAGAAATTATGCTAATTCCTAAGCCTTGTTCCTGGTAGTTTTTTATCCACTTTCGATGTTGCTGAGTTAATCGCTGATTGTCGTCAACCCACCAAATCCAGATATGGGTATCCAGTATTATCATTGCAGAACTTCCCAATCTTCAACAGATATAGCTGAATCAAATGGATCATCATAGCGAATAACTTTACCGCGTAGAGAAGCAGGATTTGAATTTAGAGATGTAAGATGACGTTCTAGAATAATGATTTCAACGGCGTCTCCAGCTTGAAAGGGTAAATTATTGAGCGTCAATGTTCCAGTTTTAGTTAATTTGGCTTCTATCCGATGTGCTTTCATGTTTGTTTGTCTCTTCCTGAATGTTGCTTATCTTGATTTGTGGAAAACGTAGCTTATTCGCTAGAGTCGTTGGGTTTACTAACGTTTTCCCAACCTATTTTAATAATCGACGGAAACCCACGCTACATCAAGGTTTCAGCGATTGTACCCATGTAGAGCGGCTAAAAAATCGCCGAAAGCCGCACGGTGAGGCAGTTTTGATTTTTTGGCTGGGGGAACTTCAGGTTAAGGTGCGTTACGCTACGCTAACGCACCCTACGCGCTGGGTTCTCTAACCTTTCGTGAAAGGTTCTATTTGTCTTAATCCCTCTTCCCGCCAATCATCCCCCGTTTCCCCCTCTTCCAAACTAAACAAACGTTCGCGACAAAGAATTTGCAGCAGTAGGGGTAAACATTGACTTTTCTCCAAAATCCAGGTTACATCCTCAACCGGAAACGGAATCGGTGAACTGTCAATCAATTCCCGCGCCTCCACCTCTGTCAATGCGCCCAGATAGGCGGTATAGCCAAAGATATTGAAAAAGGGAGAACTATGTCCGGTATGAGACGCCAAATCTAGGGGAGATTCCGGTGTGGCTAAGACAAAAGCCAGATTTCCCCCCGTCTGATTTGTGGCTAAAGACCGCAAACTTTCCCAAAACCCATCATCTAACTGAGGAATTTTTTCACCGTGGATAACGATGGGGTAACGTGTTCAGCAAACTTCTTTTGGCTGGGGTAGCCATTGCGCCGAAGTGCTGATTTGACGTGGTTTCTGTAGTCTGGGGCAACTTTAAGCGATCGCGCCATTATTCATAATCAGCGACAAGTGGATTCAGGTCAACTCAAAGTTAGCCATAAGTCAGCCATCCAAGCCAAATTTCTCAACCCGGTACTCACCTAGCCTTCTCCTTGAATGGGATTATGAGTTCAATCTGATTCAATGAAACGATTTGAAGACCTAAAAACTATCCTGGAGATTATTGTAATCTTAGCGGCGCTGGCTGAATACCCCCTGCTGCTGGTGACGGCGGTTGTCGTTGTCTGGATGTATGTGCTAATCAACGATAAGGATATTGAAGGGTAGAATTTCTATAGCCGTTGGTTTGACATAAGGGGAATTATCCTGATTGGGAAGTCTCTCAATTGTAAACAATTAACATTTAACTCCATCAGGTGCGAGACAATCTCAAATTCTCCTTTTAAAATCGAGAAAGCCACTTTTACTCTTATTCAAAACAATAAGTGGGTGGACACAATTAAAGTTAACGGTGGATAGTGTCATTCGTCATTCATTTATGTAAGGGAACTTTAACGGTGAAACTGCACTGGCTACTTCCCAGTTTTCTCGGCTTTTTTTTGCTCTCCTTTCCAGCGCAAGCGGCGAGATTACTCTCCTGGCGCTTTGATGTGAATCAAAATCAACTCGTCTTTACCACTGATGAAGGCGTACAACCTACTGGGCAATTTCTTACCAATCCCAACCGCCTGGTAATTGATTTACCCGGTATCCCCCTGGAGAATGCCAAATTAGAACAATTAGTCGGTGGTGCAGTGCGGGTGGTGCGTGTCAGTCAATTGAATCCCCAAACCACGCGCTTGGTGATTGAGTTTAATCCGGGTTATACGATTAATCCCCAACAAGTTCTATTGAAGGGATTCTCCCCTCGGATGTGGACAGTGCAGTTACCGCCAGCGCAACAAGTTGTCCAATTAACCACACCAACCCCCCTACCGTCGCAAAATTCTGTTATACCTCCAACAACCAGCAATCCTCCCTTTTATAATTCCCAAGTTCCCAACCGCCGTATTGTGGTTATGGTTGATCCCGGACATGGGGGAAAAGATCCCGGTGCGGTTGGGTTAAATGGATTGCGGGAAAAGGATGTAATTTTGCCCATCTCTCAACAAGTTGCCACCATTTTACAGCAACAAGGAATTCAAGTAATTCTCACCCGAACCAGTGATTATTTTGTAGACTTAGCACCCCGCGTGGAGATGGCAAAACAAGCCCAAGCCGATTTATTTGTGAGTATCCATGCAAATGCTGTTGGTCGTCGTCCTGATGTGAATGGATTAGAAACCTATTATTACTCGAATGGTCAGGGTCTGGCTCAAACCATACATAACAGTATTTTACAGGCAATTCCAATTCGCGATCGCGGCGTGAAACAAGCCCGATTTTACGTTCTGCGTAATAACCCCATACCCGCCGTTCTCGTGGAAGTTGGATTTGTTACCGGACGAGACGATAACCCACGCCTAGCAACACCCGAATACCAGAGCCAAATGGCAGGCGCGATCGCACAAGGTATCTTACAATATATTCGGCAGAATCCAACGAATAAATTGTAGGGGCGGGTTTAGCCGCTAAACCAGTGCTATTGACCGATAACCTTTCAACAAAACCCGCCCTCCCTAACCTCGTGCCATCTACCATCCGCCTTTCTTCTAAGGCAACCAAAAATCGGGTAATACTGTTTTCCCCCAATCCCGCACCGTTTTATTAATTATCCGCCCCAGTTGAATATGAGGTTCATCCGGTTCAACCGGAATAATCGTTGCCTTATTTCCATATCCAAAACGGTCAATTACTAAATTTGCCGCCTCTAAACCCGTTATGTATGCCTTCTCCTGTGACCAAGAACCGTGATTCGTAACAATCCAATCCCCACTCATAAACACATTATCAATCGGAGTGGTCGCTGGCAGCAAATACTGATAACTTCCCGGTGCAAAATGCGTTACACCTTGCGGTACACGAATCACACTGCTATCAATAACCTTGGCATCCCGAAACTCTGGCACACAAGTGGCTAAATCTCGATGAACCTTTGCCACAATTTGCTCATCACTCATTGGCAATAACTGATTCGCATGATAAAAATCCGCTTCAATGACACTTCCCGGTTCATACGCATATTCATCATGCAACGCATTCAAATCAAAAAATGTCCACCCCGTCGTCGGATCAAAGCCAAAACAAGCATTAGACGGATTCCGCAGAATAACTTTTCGGTCAAACCATAACCGGGTTGCCAGAACATCAATTGCGCCTAAGTTTCTCAAATTCCGGAATTCCGAATAGGGTTGCAAACTACTACTCGCACTGACAATTTTTTTCATGCCATTGACACTAACGGCAAAAATAACCGCATCGGCTTCAAAGATATCCTCACCACAGACAACCGCTTTAGCCTTACCCCTATCGTCCAAGAGAATATCATTCACCCGCTTATTCGTCAGCACTCGTCCCCCGGCTTTCTCAATCCGCTCCACCCAGGGTTTAAAAATCATCTCTGCCACCGTTCCCCGACACCAGACAACATCAAAATTAGGTTGGTGAGCCAAAATGAAGTAATAGAGCATTCCCAGGGCGGCGGCGGCTGAACATTGCTCACCGGGGGCAAATAACCCCACCAACAGCATCGGTTCAAAGGAATCCCGATATAATCGGGCAGAGACACCAAACTGTTTAAAGAGTTCGCGGGCGGTTACCTGATCATAACGTCGCCATGCTTGATCAGAATTATCAAAATCAATCAGAGCATACAACAGAGGTAAAGCCGAAAGCCTGTCAATCAGAGGTAAGCGTCTAAAGTTGGGATAGAGAAACGTTCCCAATGGGGTAGGAAGCGGGAACTCATTCTGAAACAGAGGCGATTCGACTTCTAACCCAGCAGGAGAATATTGGGAGGAATGGGTAAAAGGTGTGAAGGGTTGAAGTCCCAATTCGTTAACCAGGCGAAAGATATTGCGATAGGGATACCAGAACCCATGAATACCCCCCTCGACTGAACGTCCGCCAGAGGTTTTCCATCCAGCCACCAATCCACCAGGATAGGGGGTGGCTTCTAGAAGAGTAACATCGTAGCCTTGTTGGGCAAGATGATGAGTCGCACCTAAACCTGCCCATCCTGCACCAACGACGACTATCCGCTTTTGTGCTGACGCTTCTGACATCCTTGATCTCATAACTCTCTCTTTATTTAGGATGCCATGATTAGTGGGGCTTGCGTCAGCCCAACTCTGCCCAAATAATGAAGCAGGCAAGATGCCCACTCTCATTCAGGTTGGAAAAAGCTGGTTGAAGCTTTCTCACTTCCCACCTAAATCGCGAGGAGCTACGGCTTCAACCGGAACGAAGTGGAGGTAAGCCGTAGGGGGAGAGCGGGAAATACTTCGGCTAAACGCCCGAAGTATTTCCAGTTATTTCCCGCTAGTTGGTATAATGTTAGCCATGAAA
>NZ_JAVKEA010000011.1:0-78800 GCF_040221695.1 Coleofasciculus sp. E2-BRE-01
ATTGGTTAGATAAGGCTCAAATTTACTATAAAAAAAGTGCATCAGCAATAAAACGATGGTTTGCTGAAGTTGTGGGGTATTTTGAAAGTAGAACAACAAATGGAGTAGTTGAAGGAGTTAACAATAAGCTGAAACTATTAAAACGGTGTGGATTTGGCTTCAGGAACTTTAATGATTTTACAATACGCGCTTTACTTTTGTTGAATTATTTAAACAGTTTATAACACTAAGTCCGGAAGGCCCAAATCCGCATCATACCATCCCCTATGCTGAATAGCTCTATTTTGACAGAGCTTTTCGGAGATGTCATGGTATTCAGCCCCCCCAGTAAGGGCAAACGCCTTCCGGCTAAAGGTTAGGATTGAGAGTAGTGCATTCTGATTAAAGTATGGCAAAGCAGAAACAACCCCTCACCGGAAAAGCACTGATTAAGGAAGTTTGTCGGCGGATTCGGGTTGCCCGTAGCTACTGGGATGCTCACAATAATCCTGCCTGTCGCCGAGAACGCGATCGCGCTTTAGCTCTTTATAATACCCTGACCAAAGAACAAAAAGAACAGATTCCTCAAGTGTTGCGAGTGTGGCTTCGCTACCGCAGTGAAAAATACTTCGGCGCACACCGAACACCGCCCAAGTCGAAACGAAAGTCGAAATAATACCCTTGATCCGGATTTCTCACAAAAGAGAGAAAACAACCCGTAGTCCTGGCGGGAAAAATTACATTTAATCGTCTGGAAAATTGTCCAGAAACATTAACCAATCGAGTGGAGAGCAGATATCATCGAATTGGACACGAGGCAGAATAGCCGACTCATACAATTGACCATGGAAACCCAGAAGAAAGCCTGTGCCAGTTCAGCTATAACTTTGCCATGCCTGCCAGAAAAAGTAAATGGCTAAGATAGCCAGTAATGCACTAAATGCCAAACTAACCACTTGATCTGGTAATTTAGGCAAAAAACGGGTACTGATTTGCGCTCCCAATAAACCCCCTGTACCCAGAAGTAATCCCTCAATCCATAACACATTCCCTTGTACAGCATGACCAACACAAGCCGAAATTGCGGTAATCACAATCACCCCTAAACTTGTCTGAATTGCCGTTTTAATGCTCTCTCCCAACAGTAAAATTTGCAAGGGAACTAGAATCACACCGCCACCCACACCAAATACACCAGCGAGTAAACCTGCTGTACTTCCTGTGCCAATTCTGGCTAATGCTGCTTGGCTTTTCGAGTGCGGAGTTTGTCGGGAAGTTCCTGTTTCGGGAGAGTCTTGCTTTTCTCTGGCTTTCAAACGTTTGCGGAGTCGAACTAAGTAAATATTAAGTAGGAGTAATAGTCCAAATGCCGCCTTTAACCAGTAGTCGGCAAATAATTCTGTTAAATAAGCGCCAATTGGCGCTGTTATAATAGCTGGAAAGCCAATGACTATGATCCGTTTAAAATTTATGTTACCCAGCCGCCAATTCTGTAATGTACCCGAAATCGCTGTAATCACGATTGACAAGGTACTTGTAGCAACGGCTTGTTGATAGTCATATCCTAAGGTTACTAATAAAGGTACAAGAACTGTACCGCCACCGATTCCCAAAAAGCCGGCTAGGATTCCGGCAAATAAGCCAGCAGATGCAAAAATTAATAACTGGGTCGGTGTCATTGGTTATTGGTCTTATGTCATTTGTCTGGTGCGTTACGCTACGCTAACGCACCAGACAGGGTTCGTAGTGAGGGCTTTAGCCCTCTCCGGCTAGGCTTTAAAGCACTAAAGTGCTCACTACAAACAAATTTACATCACTAACTGCTTTGTTCGGGAATGGTGATATCTAACGATGTAACATTGTTCGACAGACTGGTTAACGGAGGCTGAATCGCATCCGTATTCCCAACGACTAATGTAACCAGTTGATTGGGTTGGAGATACTTTTGAGCCACCCGTTGGACATCTTCAATCGTCGTCTCTTTCACCTTCTGCTGATAGCGGAAGAGAAAATCTTCGGGATACCCATAATATTCATACCGCATCAGCCGCGATAAGGTTTGGCTGGGATCTTGGAAGTTAAACACAAATGAGTTTAAAACTTGGTCTTTAGCAGACTCAAGTTCGTCTGGGGTGACAGGGGTGGTGCGGATTTTCTCTATTTCTGAGCGAATCGCTTGAATCAAGGATACAGTTGCTTCAGAACGAGTTTGTCCACCCGCAACAAACATTCCAGGATAGTCATGGCGAGGACTCCAGAAGCCATAGACGGAATAGGCTAACCCTTGGCGCGATCGCACTTCGTTAAATAACCGTCCGCCAAACCCATTCAGGATCTGATTCATTACATCCAACGCCGGATAATCAGGGTTATCAAATTCTCCGCCAATATGCCCCAGATACACATAACTTTGGGTGAGTTGATCCTGATCCACGACAAATAAACCCTCTTCCTTTGCCTGGGATGCAGAGGGTACGGTTATTTCTGGGGGAGGGGATGGGGGGTTCCAGTTACCAAACTTCTCCTGAATCCGCGATCGCATCTCATCGGAATCAAAATCTCCCACGATACCCAAAATCATCCGTTCTGGATGGAAGTAGTTCTGATAAAATTCCACCACATCGTCACGGGAGATATTGGCTAGGGTTTCATATTCGATCGTGCGGGCATAGGGACTCTGATTCCCATAAATCAGTTTAGTAAATTCGCGACTGGCAATATCTTTAGGATCATCATTGCGACGGGCAATTTGTCCCGCTTGTTGCTTTTTCGCCAACTCCAGCTTATCTTCGGCAAAGGCAGGCTTTTGAATCACCTCAGCAAATAAGTCAAACACCATATCCACATCTTCGCTGAGGGCATTGAAACTAGCGCTACCACTTGACGTGCTAATCCCTGTTTCCACAGACGCCGCTCGTTGTTCGAGTAACTGATTTAGTTCATCCGGCGAATGTTCTGTTGTTCCACCAGTGCGGAGAACTTCTCCCGTAATATTGGCTAAACCCACCTGATCAGCGGGTTCAAGGCGATCGCCTGTCCGAATCATCGCGGTTCCACTCACCAAGGGCAATTCGTGGTCTTCCATTAAATAGACAACGATGCCATTATCCAGTTGATAGCGAGTATACTCCGGGATCTGAATTTCTGACAGAGGCGGAAAGGTTAACTCGGTATAGTGCTTCGCCGTAGCCGCCACAGCAGGCGTGCGCGATACGACAACCAACAGCATTGTGGCAACCAGTAGTCCACACCAGCGCCAAGCTTTTCGACGGAATCTGTTCAATGTAAGATTGCTCATTAGATAAGTAGATGGGAAAAATTAAAGTTAACGGCTCTTATTGTCATTGGTCATTGGTGCTTATGTCTTATGTAAGGGTTTGAGGAATATAGCAGCTACCTTGGCAGGTTAGGACATTCTTTACTGTTCTCGGTTACACACCAAGCGTGTTACCGAGCGAAGTCGAGGTAAGCCGAAGTAAGCCGAGGTAAGCAGAGGTGTTCCCTATTCCCTGTTCCCTGTTCCCTGTTCCCTGTTCCCTGACATAAGACATAAGACTATTGACTCGACAACAATCGTCCAATGGTGCGATTGTCGGGTGTAAACGTCGATTGAGCCACCCGTTGGATATCAGCCGGTGTAACTTTGGCGATTGCCTGGAGTTCATTAAACAGATTGCGCCAGTCGCCTGTTTTCACCTGATATTCCACTAAATTACGTGCCATTCCCATATTAGAATCGAGCGATCGCAATAAGCCAGCACGGGCTTGGGTTTTCACTCGTTCCAACTCTTGGGCTGAAACGGGTTCGGTTTTGAGTTGCTCAATTTCTTCTCGCAGGGCTGTCGCTACTTCTTCAACGGTATGTCCTGGTGCAGTTAGGGCATATAACAGCATCAGATTGGGATACTTATCTCCCGGAAACCCGCTAAATCCGGCGGCGGAGAGGGCGACTTGTTTTTCTTGAACCAACGATTCATACAGGCGAGAGGTGCGACCATCGCTGAGTAAACGCCCGATAATTTCATAGACTACATGGTCAGGATGGGTACGAGAGGGTCGATGGTATCCTTCTAAATACCAGGGTTGAGACTGTAGTTCCAACGTCACCTCCCGCGTTTGTTGCTGGGGAGGTTCGACAATGTTTACTTCAGGGGCAGGGGGTTTTGCCTCATAGCGTCCGAAGTACGTTTGAGCTAACTCTTTAACCTCATCAGGATCAACATCACCCACTACCGCCATGGTTAATTCACTGGGAACATAATGAGTTTCAAAGAATTGCCGCACATCGTCGCGAGTCAGGTTGCGGATGTCTTCGTCATACCCAATTACAGGACGCCGATAGGGATGGACTTGGAACGCGGTATCCAGAAACGCCTCGATCATTTTACCGATGGGCGAGTTGTCGGTTCGCAGACGCCGTTCTTCCAGAATCACCTCTTGTTCTTTATAAAATTCCCGAAACACAGGTTCTAGAAAGCGTTCCGACTCTAAAGACATCCACAGTTCCAGTTTGTTGGAGGGGAAGCTGTAGAAATAAACAGTCGCATCGGCTGACGTGGCGGCATTTAATCCGACACCTCCAGCTTGTTCAACGATTTGACCAAACTCATTTTGCTTGACCAAGCTAGCAGCTTGGGCTTCAACTTGGGCAAACTCCTCTTTTAATTCGGCAACCTTTGCCTCGTCCCCTGCCTTTTTCGCGGCTTTAATTTGTGCCGCTAACTGATCCAAGCGGTTTAACAGGGGTTTTTCTGCCTGATAATTTCGGGTGCCGATTTGGTTGGTTCCCTTAAAGGCTAAATGTTCCAGAAAGTGAGCCACACCCGTTTTGCCTACAGGTTCATCAACGCCACCGACATCAGCATAGGTGGCAAAGGAGACAACGGGGGCTTGATGGCGTTCTAGAACAATGAACTTCATCCCATTATCCAGGCGAAACTCCGTCACCTGGTCAACGACGCCATCCAAGTAAGGTTGGATTGATTCGGCGTTCGTCGGTGGAGTTTCGCTGCGAGCCAAAGCCCCCAACGGGATACTACTCCATACTAAAGTTACGACTAAGAACGCTCCTAGGATGGAGCGCCAGGGGTATTTTTTCAAGTGAACAGTCCAACGCAGAAAACGCAAAATAGATCGGTTCTTTGTCATTTGTCATTCGTCATTTGTCATTTGTCATACTCGCTCCCTTGAGAAGCAAGCTACGTCATTCGTGATTTTTAATGTTTTGGGTTAGGGGAGACAAAATATCATAGGACAGGACTTTATCTAGTTTAGCTCCCCCATCTCCCCCATCTCCCCCATCTCCCCCATCTCCCTCATCTTCCCCATCTCCCTCATCTCCCCCATCTTCCCCATCTCCCCCATCTTCCCCATCTTCCCCATCTCCCTCATCTTCCCCTACCATGCGGCTTGTCGTTCATGACAACTAACTTTTTGTAAATTTTCACCCGTTTGGGGGAAGAAATAACCTAGTGTAAAATACGTCTGATCTTAAAAGCGTGCCTTTTCTGGCATAGATAACCTGTCGCCCATAACCCTTGCAGCTCATTTTGGAGTCCAATGCGAATCTTACATCAGCCCCCTCAATCAGAAACAGAGACAAAGCAGCGTATCCTAGATGCTGCCCAACGTTTATTTGCCAGTCGAGGGTATAACGGGACAACAACCCGTGACTTAGCGGCAAAAGCGGGTGTTGCTGAAGGGACTCTATTTCGCCATTTTGAGAATAAGAAAGCCATATTAGTCGAGGTGGCGACTCAAGGATGGGTGGAATTGCTCACGGATTTGCTGACGGAATTGAGCGAAATGGGGAGTTATAAAGCCGTGGCGCAGGTGATGCGGCGACGGATGATGCGGATGCATGAAAATGCGGATATGATGCGGGTTTGTTTTATGGAAGCCCAGTTTCACCCCGATTTACGCGATCGCATCCAGTCGGAAGTCATTGCTAAAATGTCCGATGTGGCAGAAGCGTTCTTTGAAACGGCAATGGAGCGGGGGATCTATCGGCGGACTAACCCCAAGGTTGTAGCCAGGGTATTTTTAGGCATGTTTGCTGTGGCGGGGTTTAGCGATGAGACGATTATGGAACCAGGAGCCTCCCTCAAAGATGTGCAAGACATGGCAGAAGGCATTGCTGATATTTTCCTTAATGGTGTGTTAGCGAAGGATTAGGAATTAGCAATTGAAAGTTGATCTACTCTAATAAGAATCAGTCTGTCAGTCTTGGAGGCAATCCAAAATGGTACAAGCACCTTACGTACCTTTGACACTGGAAGAGTTTCTGCAACAACCAGAAACCAAACCTGCCAGTGAATACATTGATGGTAAGATTATTCAAAAACCGATGCCCCAAGGAAAACACAGTACGATTCAAGGTGAACTTGTACCTGCGATTAATGCCGTTGTCAAACCTAAACGCATAGCGCGTGCGTTCCCAGAGTTGCGTTGTACCTTTGGTGGGCGTTCAATTGTCCCCGACATCGCTGTTTTGGTTTGTAGCCGGATTCCCCGTGACGACAATGGACAAGTTGCTAACACGTTTCCTATCGCTCCAGATTGGACAATTGAAATTTTGTCACCGAATCAAAGCCAAACAAAAGTTACGAAAAACATCCTTCATTGCTTGAAGTATGAAACTCAAATGGGTTGGTTAATTGATCCGGATGAGCAAACCGTTTTTGTTTATCGTCCCAGACAAGAAACTGAAGTGTTTGATCAGCCAGAAGCATTGCTTCCTGTACCATCTTTTGCCAGTGAGTTGCAAATTACAGTCGGAGATTTATTGGCTTGGTTGTTGGAGTAGAGACGCGCCCTAGCCCATCTCTATAATTCCCGCGCTTGTTGAATCCAGGCGGCGACTTGATCAACAGTAGGACTCAGATCACGCCGTTGCATTGTTGCCACTTGCAGTCGTAAAACTTGCTGGTGTAACTTGTGAGTCGGTGTTTGAGCAAGCTGCTTGACTGAAATAATGCCCGCGTGCAGCAATAACCCACAGTATTCATAGCCAATACTGGGTACGCGAGCTAAATCAGCCAGTGCGACCCATTTATACACATATTGTGCCTTGATTTGCAGTTGATTAGCTAACGCTTGTTGAGATTGGCGACTATTCGCTACTTTGAGGAGTTGATCTGTTGTCGTAATTCCCTGCTGCTGAAGTTTAGCGCAATCTTGCTCACTCAATCCAGGAAGATGTTCAATGGCGCGATCGCGGACGGCATTACTACGGTGATGGATTTTACTATGATTAGACATTCTGGGGATTGGGGAACAGGTGATTAAGATGTAAGGACTTTAGCCTATCATCATTACATTAGGTGGGTTGCGATCGCGAACCGCACGAAACTTCGTCCCACTGGGGAAGACCAAAACCGCGAACCGCGATACACTGATCCAGAGAGCATCAAGAGTCACTAAGAGTCACTATGACCAATCGCCTTGCCCAATGCCAAAGCCTTTATCTGCGTAAGCATGCGGAAAACCCCATCGATTGGTGGCCCTGGAGTGATGAAGCTTTATTCACTGCCAAAGCAGACAATAAGCCAATTTTCTTGTCCATTGGTTACTCAAGCTGCCACTGGTGTACGGTGATGGAAGGGGAAGCCTTTTCTGATCCGGCGATCGCACAGTACATGAATGCCAATTTCTTGCCGATTAAGGTAGACCGGGAAGAACGCCCAGATATTGATAGCATTTATATGCAGGCGTTGCAAATGATGACGGGTCAAGGGGGTTGGCCCCTGAATATCTTTCTGACGCCAGAGGATCGGGTTCCCTTTTACGGCGGGACGTATTTCCCTGTCGAACCGCGCTATGGGCGTCCGGGCTTTTTACAGGTATTGCAAGCGATTCGCCGCTTCTATGATGTGGAAAAGACCAAGCTGCAAAACTTTAAACAAGAAATTCTTGGTCATCTGCAACAGTCGGTTCTCCTCCCCGCTTCAGGACAACTCACGGCTGAGTTACTGCGCCAGGGGATGGACAAGACAATCCGGATTGTAGATAGTGGGAGTTATGGACCAAGTTTTCCGATGATTCCCTATGCGGATTTAGCCTTGCGGGGAATTCGCTTCCAGGAAATGTCCGAGGTTGATGCGTACCAAGCGTCGCGATCGCGTGGGTTAGATTTAGCCAAAGGGGGAATCTATGATCATGTTGCAGGCGGCTTTCATCGCTACACCGTAGACGCCACTTGGACGGTACCCCACTTTGAAAAAATGCTCTACGATAATGGGCAGATTGTCGAGTATCTGGCGAATCTGTGGAGTGCGGGGATTAAAGAATCTGCATTTGAACGGGCAATATCGGGAACCGTGCAATGGCTGACACGGGAAATGACCGCCTCGTCCGGCTATTTTTACGCCGCCCAAGATGCCGATAGTTTCACCGAACCCAGCGCCGCCGAACCGGAAGAAGGGGCATTTTATGTCTGGAGTTATGCCGAATTGCAGCAACTCCTCACCGTTGATGAATTGGCAGAATTGCAAGAACAATTTACGGTTACTTCTGAGGGAAATTTTGAAGGACAAAATGTGTTGCAGCGCCGTTATTCGGATCAGTTAAGCGATACCTTAGAAACGGCATTAGCAAAACTATTTACTGCCCGTTATGGTTCCCCTCCCGATAGCTTAAAAACCTTCCCCCCCGCCCAAAACAATCAGGAGGCAAAAACCAAGAATTGGTCAGGTCGGATTCCGGCGGTTACAGATACGAAAATGATTGTGGCATGGAATAGCCTGATGATTTCTGGTTTAGCCAGGGCGTATGGCGTATTTCGTAAACCCGAATACCTGGAATTAGCTACAACAGCCGCTAAATTTATTCTGGAGAATCAATGGGTTGATCAGCGTTTCCATCGGCTGAATTACGAAGGTCAAGCGTCTGTATTGGCACAGTCGGAAGATTATGCGTTATTTATTAAAGCGTTATTAGATTTGCATCAAGCCTCACTAGGATTAGCAACGGCACAGGAGTCTTCCCAATCGCCAATCCCGGATATTTGGTTAGAGGAAGCGATTAAGGTACAGGACGAATTTGACGAATACCTGTGGAGTGTGGAACTCGCAGGCTACTATAACGCTGCTAATGATAGTAGTGGGGATTTATTAGTACGGGAACGCAGTTATACCGATAATGCCACACCTGCGGCGAATGGTGTCGCGATCGCGAATTTGGTGCGTCTGACGTTACTCACGGAAAACTTGGCTTATCTTGATCGCGCAGAACAAGCCCTGAATGCGTTTAGTAGTGTGATGAACCAGTCATCCCAATCCTGTCCTAGTCTGTTTACGGCTTTAGATTGGTTCCGCAATTCTACCTTAATTCGCACCAGCGTGGCTCAGATTTTATCCCTAATGACTCAGTATTTTCCGGCGATTATGTATCGATTAGAACCCAGTCTTCCGGAGGATTCCGTTGGCTTAGTTTGTCAGGGACTCAGTTGTAAACCTACGGCTCATACCCAGGAACAATTATTGGCGCAAGTCGAGAAAAGTCAAACCCGGGGCTATTGATGTGAGCAAGTTTAAGCGTTTTTGTTGCATTGAGTAAAGGGCGACCCAATCCAATTGAGTGGAGTAGTTTGTTAATTGATGCAGGCGGGTCGCCCCTACACGGTTTCCACAGGTGCGATCGCGTCGTCTGTCCTGGCTTAACTCATAATCCGTTTAATTTGTCAAGATTGTGGTGATAGGAATTTTCCGCTTCTGGGGTGACAAAGTATTAATCGTCAACTGTGTGATGGAAAGCCCAAGGAGAACGTGAAAACTGACAGCATTTTTTATCGCTTGTTCAAAGGGTTTCCCAGTATCTTCTTTGAACTGATCAACCAATCCGCAGAACAAGCCGAGATGTATGAATTCACATCCCGTGAAATTAAGGAACTGTCATTTCGACTCGATGGGTTGTTTCTGCCGAAGAATGAACAATCAAACGAACCCTTTTATGTGGTCGAGGTTCAGTTTCAACCGGATGAGAATTTATATTATCGTGTATTTACGGAACTGTTTATTTTTCTGAAGCAATACAAACCTGCCCATCAATGGCGGGTTGTGGTCATTTATCCCACTCGTCGGATTGAAAGGGAACAACCGTTACACTTTAGGGAACTTTTCATCCGGGTTACTCGGATATACTTAGATGAGTTAGGAGAGGAGGCATCGGATTCTCTGGGGGTTAATGTTGTTAAGCTAGTGATTGAGAGGGAAAAGACAGCCCCGGAACAAGCAAGACGCTTGATTGAACAAGCCCAAGTCCAGATAACCGATGAGACGACTAAACAGAATCTGATTGATTTAATCGAGACAATCATCGTTTACAAATTACCGCAAAAAAGCCGAGAGGAGATACAAGCTATGTTCGGGTTAAGTGAACTCAAACAAACCAAGGTTTATCAGGAAGCGCAAGAAGAAGGCAGACAAGAAACCAAGTTAAAAGCCATACACCGCCTAATGCAGTTAGGTTTGAGTGTGGAGATGATTGCTGAAGGATTGGATTTGCCTGGGGAAGTAGTTCAACCAGCCGCACGGTTATTTGCTGAACAAAATGTTGTGGCTTTTATTGAACTGTTACAGCATCAACGATCGCTTTTTTCGCCTCAAGAGTTGGCTGAGTTGGCTGAGTTGATTGAACCGTTACCCAATAAGATAGAAGATTTATCTGAGGCGATCGCACAATGGTGTAAGCAGGATGGACATTCCCTACAGCGTCAGGCTTGGCGTGATCGTGTCTCTGGGAAGGTGGCAGCTATGGTAGAGGAATTATTGGCGACGAATCTTGCATCCCTGGAAACTTTGAGACCTTCGGTTAATAAAGCAATCCTACAACAGGCGATTGAGTAGGGTGGGCAATCATTGCCCACCTACCATCTGCGGTTGCTGGCTGTTGCTTTTAGATCAACTCTTGGCAGTTGAATTCAGCTAGATTAGGACACGATAAGCTGTTCGGCATTTAAACCTTAATGTCAATAATGGCGAAAGCCTTGTAGTGCGAGCATCTTGCTCGCTACTAATACCCAATTTAAATGCATGACAGCTTAGTATCGTGCCCCTACCCCATCAATTATCCCTAACGTAGGGGTACGGCATTGCCGTGCCCTATTGTCTCAAACTGAAAAAGTTAAGGAATGAGGGTAAATCGTTCAACCAAATAGCGCTGAAACTCCACCCCTTGACGCTCGACAATCTCCATATCATAAACCTGAAAACCAAACCTTTTAAACAACCCCAAACTAAACTCACTCGCTTCTGCATATAAGCGCTGAATCCTGTGACGTTTAGCATAATCCAAGAGAATGTCCATAAGCTGAGAACCAATCCCTTGATGGATGCGATCGCGCCGCACATAAGCTGAGAGAATATGACCATTATTGGCTATTCCCGCAAAGCCGAGAATCCCGGTTTCATCCACCGCCAGAAATGTTGTCCCTGACAAAATGAACTCCCGAAACCCAACCCTATCCTTAGCAAACGACGCCCAGCTATGGGTTTGATCATCAGAGTAGAATTGAGGCGCGATCGCGAGTACCGTTTCTTGATACAGTTTGGCTAATTCGGGAATATCCGATGCTTGAGCAATCCGAATCCTCATAACCTCTATCGGCGTAAACGTTAGTGCGAGTCGTGCAAAATCTCAGTCTGTTTGACGTGGAAAAAGAACTGATTCCAATTGAAATCCCAACGGAATTGTAAAAAACCCGTCATCAAACCGAAGGGAATCGCGATCGCAGCATACCCTAAGCCAATACCTGCACAGATCAACCATCCCCAGCCACTCGGTAATGTCGTTAATCCCGCCACTACGCGAATTAACAGCGTTGACAAGACGGGAACCTGTCCCAATAATACCGTTGGCGCAACCGGGAAAATTGACCCATCTCCCCCAGGAACTTGAAAGGTTTGTAACACTCACAGTTTCGCTCCTTTGTCAAGCAACAAATCGGTAATGATATCCTGTCCTCGACGGCGCATAATCGTCCGCCAACTCAAAATCCCGTCTAATAACTGATTATCCTGCACAAAGCCATCGCCCACACCAGCCAAGGTTTCGGCGTTTTGCTTCCAGTCGGAACGCACTACCCCCAAGGGCGTTAAATTCTGTTCCAGTTCCTTTCCTAACGCCACTAATGCCTGAAATCGCTGGGTTTGGGGATGATCAGGATGCTGCTGTAGCCAAGCCTGTATCTGGGGCGTTTCCTGCCATTCGAGACGCACCTTGTCACCGATTAAATCCTGGGTGGCGTCAGGGGCATTGTACACCTGAAACCAAACCCAATCGGAGGTTGAATCGGCTTGTATTTCGTCCGGATTGGGTAAAATTAATCGTCCTACCCAATCCCCGACGGAATGATATAATTTTGGGTCAATATCTTGTTCAATGGGATAAAAAGGCGGTTGATTTCTCGTTGGCTGATTCAGGGCGTAACTGGGTTCCTGGGGAATAGCCGATTGGGGTTTCGGGGAAAAACAGATCGCCGCGATCGCACAGATTATTCCTAAGACTACCAACATTACCCACTTAGACGTTCTCATGTCTGTTCCATTCCGCGATCGCCGTTTGAGTAAATTTTCCCATATAGGGTTTTCATTTGAGATGTGAAACTCGCGATAGTGGACAAAGGCAATAGCAGGAGTGTGAGTAATATCACCCGCTTCCTCGACTAATGCACAGAACGCCTCATCCTGCAACGAGTCGGCAACCGCTACCGCTTTATCCATCGCCTCGTGCAAGAACACTTCGCCAAATTGGAAATCCAGAAAGAGTAAAGCTGACTTAAAGAAACCGGGTTTCTGAACCTTCACCCCAATCCCTCAAATTCGCTAAAATATCAGCAAACCCTAGCCCCCAGCTAAAAAAATGAGTCAAACTATTGATATCACTGGACTCACCCCTGAACAAATCGAGCAAATTTATCTAATGATAGAAACCTTTAAAACTATCAATCAGCAGCAGAATCAATTAAACCCAGAACATCTCTCAGAATCAGACCTCAATTCCTTGTTTTTTGAAAGTGAAATTCTCCAACCCTTTAATCGGACTATGCTTTATGGCAACAGAAGCTAAACGAATTTATCTGGATACTAATATCCTTGCTTATGTTGCTAACACCAAAGCTCCTCAACATAAAGCGGCATTACAAATCTTTCGACCCACCGAAAGGGAAATTTTGTGTGTCTCATCACAGGTTTTAGCCGAATTTTATTCCTATATTACTAATCCTGCTATTTTAGCCAACCCTTTACAGCCAACGGAAGCAATTATCCGCATTAAACGGATTTGCCAGATGCCCCATATTTGCTTACTTTCAACTCCCGTCGATCTGTTTGAACGTTGGATGAGTCTATTGACAGAAAGACCTGTAACCAATGGAGGAGTTTTTGATTTACTCCACATTGGGATTATGTTAGCCCATCAAGTTAACACAATCTACACTTTTAATATCAAGGACTTTTCTTGGTGTTCTCAAATTGAGGCGATCGATCCGAGTCATTTTTAATCAACTACCCTAGGATAAATAGGGGGATGAAGAATGTCGCGCCCACCTAAGCGGGGCGATTTTTTCTTAATTTAAGATGAGAATCTGCCTGTTTTACTCCGGGAAAAGTGTAATAGTTGCCGTAGGGATAATCCATGTAGTCGCGGCTGTATCCCGTATCCGTAGAGAGAATTTTACTATCAGGATACTCGGCTAGCCAGTCACCAGGTTCTACAATTAATAGACCAAAAAGTAAGGCAACCAGGGAGATACCACTGAGAGTTATTTTTAGGGCTTTGTTCATGGGATAGGCTCCACTCGTAGTTCCATAGGAGTAGGCAGAAGGTAGGACTTAGGAGACTCCAGGGCAGAAGGTTTCTGATCAAAACCATGCCATTTTTCCGAAGTGCAGGGTCAAACGTCGGGGCGGGTTTAGTCATATCTGGGTGACAAAAACTGTTAATGGTAAAACCCGCCCCTACACAATCAACACTCAAAACTTCCTCACCTTCAGTTTTTTACTTCACTTGTTATCCTCATCCCCTAATGCTTTGAGCAACTTTCTGGCAATCAGCGTTCCCACAACAGCACCCGCCACCACTTTCGCGGTTTTTCCGGTTACTTTTGGTTCTAAATATTGCTGATACACTTCCTCTTTAAACCATTTCGCTGTCAACTTCAAATCCCGTAGGGGTGTGGGCAAGATATTCATATAAGTGCCTTGGCGAATGAGGTGTCCGATTTCGCCATCCACCTCAACCTGATTAGAGATGTTTGCCGCCGCCTCTTCTAACCCTAGTTTCATTAGCGTGCCTCTGATGCTAACGTCAGCAGGCTTAGGTTCTCTACCTTTGGCTAAAGCCTGGAGATTAGACGCGATCGCGTCTCCTTGTTGATGCGCCACCTGTGCTGTCGGTGGGAGGGATTGGTCTTCCACAGCCGCGCAATCACCGCCCGCGAAAACGTCGGGAAACTCTAACAGTTGCAGGGTTGGTTTGACCAATGGACGACCTTTGCGATCGCGCTTTTCCTCAGCAATAGGCAAGTCCTTAATTAAAGGATGGGTTGAAGTTCCGGCTGTCCACACAATCGTTGCGGCGGCTAACGTTTCCACCTTATCCCCCTGTTCATAGTCCAAGGAATCCGGGCGAATAGCAGTCGCTTGTGCCTCGGTCAGCAATTCCACCTTAACCGCACGGTTTTGCAACTCCTCGTATGCTGTGTCTCGCAGGGGATCATTAATATCGCCTTTGAGAATTTCGGCTCCACGATTGAGCAGTACCACCCGGATTTCTTGGGGCTGACCCCCCATTGCCTGGTACCAAGGTGGCAGCAAATCGGCTAACGTGGCGGCTAATTCTACCCCCGTCGGACCGCCGCCAATAATGGCAACGGTTAACAGTCGGCGGCGTTCTTCCCTGTCTTGGGTTTGCATCGCTTGGATCAGGCATTCCCGTAAACGCTGATCTAGTGCGATCGCGTCTTTTCCTTCCCGAAACGGCAAAGCATTCTCCTTTGCCCCCTCAACGCCAAAATAGCCCGTGACACTGCCTAAAGCTAAAACCAAATTACTGTAAGGGCAAGATGTCCCTGAGGCTAAGGTAACTCGATTCTGGTGCAGGTCAATCGTTTGCACCGCGTCTTGCACGAATGTCACGCCGCTACCGTCAAGTAACTCCTCAAAACGAGGCATAACCTCTGGTTCCTCCATTTGACCGCTGAAATACTCATAGAGAAGGGGTTTAAAGCGAAACCGTTCTTCGCGATCAATCAGAATAACTGAGCGCGGATAATTGGAACGGCTTAAATGTATGGCAGTAAACAGTCCGGTAAACCCACCGCCAAGAATTACCGTTTGCTGAATTAAATCACTCATAACCAATCAAAAACCTCGTTTAATTTCTGTAGGCGATTCCCTGGCACAATGATTTCTTGGGGTATCAACGTAAAGATGTCCGCACCCCTATTCGGGGTTTGCGATTGCCTATTGCCCATTGCCTGGCGCGTAGCGCTATACAACAGTTTTATCTAAAGCTTTCTTAGCAAGATGGGCTAGGTAGACCGTTACCGCAATCGTCGCCATTAAGCCAATTATCCGAATCACCCATTTAGCGATTTGAGTTTCCTGTGTGGTGGGTTGATTAGACATATTGACTGTGGCTAAATTGCTAGCCAGGGAACCGATGTACACGTACACCAAGGTGGCTGGAATCATCCCAATGGAACCCAAAACATAGTCTTTGATAGAAACTTGGGTAACACCAAATAGGTAATTGAGTAGGTTAAACGGAAAGATAGGAGAAAGGCGAGTCAGGAGGACAATTTTCCATCCTTCTGTCTTCACGGCTTGATTAATCGCTTTGAATTTTGGATGATGTTCAATCTGTTTATAAACCCACTCCCGCGAGAGATAGCGTCCAATTAGGAAAGCAAAAATGGCGCCAAACATTGCCGCGATCGTGACATAGATTGAACCCCAAAATAAGCCAAACAAGCAACCTCCTTTTAGGGTCAAGAGGGAACCCGGAATAAATAGTACTGTTGCTAGGTTGTAGATAATTATATATACAATTGGCGCTAAAACACCAAGACTTTCAACCCAATGTAAGGCGGTTTGCAAAAGTTCCCGAATGTCGAAATGTTTGTTGGCAATAATCAGAAAAACAACTAAACCCCCGATTAGTATCAGTTTCAGCTTTGAATTTAAGCGATATTTACTGATTTGCTCCATTTTAGTTTCCTTAATTTTACCATTGTTTTCTCTGATTACCCTCTATAAAAGCGGAGGCAGTTAACCTAAATATAGTATCAGCTATAGATTATTTTTGATTAAATCATTATAGTTTATAATTCCATGTTATAAAAAACTTAACGACGATAACGTTCTCGATCAATTTGCAAACGCTGTCGGACTAACTTGTAGACTTCCTGTGCCAACATCCGCAAATTAGATTCACTGACGAGTTCCGGTTCGGTGGATTGGGAGGATTGAGCGACTGTTGATGAAGGTTGAACCGTTACTCTAGGAGTTTGATCGGTTTCAGAAACTGTTTTTGCTTCCGCTTCAATTGAATCCGCCACATCACCAGATGTTTTTCTCTGATTAGCATAAATAGGACGAAATCCTTCTGGGGTAAACATGAACCCTTCGATGTTTTCATCATCCCTATCCTGGCTAGAAGCCGGACTATCTTCACCAATTAATTCAGCCAAACTCTCCCAAGAGGTTGGTGTAGTTTGACTAGAGGATTGACTATCTAGATGTAAATCTGAATGACTCTTGTCTAAAGAGATTGAGTTCAATCGTGAGAAACTTAACTCAGGTAAACGATTCTGCTCATTCTCAGAACGACTTAAGTACAATTCGCCTAATTCCTGATCGATTGAAGTTTCAGGAGTCAGATTTAACACCTGCAAAGATTGAAGCGAAGACCGACCTAAACTATGAAATTGACCTAAATAAATTAGGGTGTTTAAGTCTTGCCAACTCAAAGGAAGTTGTGGAAAAGATTTGGCTTGATTAACCTTTGAGTAAAATGCCGATATTTCGTTGTTGTCCTCACCAGAAATCCAGTTTCTGGGAATACTTGACCGTTGGGTGTCGTTCCTCAATCCAACGCCATCGTTAGCTTGAGCCTTTTCTGCCAACCTGACAGATTCCTTTTCCTCTGTTTGAGAGATAGCCGCTAATACAGTTCTACCCGTGGAAGAAACTATGTCTAAGTTATGAACAGTTGAGTTAGCAAATAACCCTAGAGTGGGCAATTTACCGGGCATTTGTCCCAGAGGTTTAGCCGACAGTAATGGCTTTTTTATCCCCAGTGATAGTTCTGAAAATTCCATCAATTTTTTTAAGCTTAAAATTTAGTCAGAGCAAGTTTGAGGTACAATTATCACGAACATTCCTAAACCGAATGGCACTAAAATAAGCATTTCATTTAGGGAGTGCTAAAACCCTTGATATACCGTAGCTAGTAGGGTGGGTTGAGCGAAGTCGAAACCCACCAGCCTTAAGTCAGTGACATTCTTCCTAAACCTGTTCTTCAAAACGTGCCATGGCACGTCTCTAAGTAGGTTGGTGGAAATACCCAACTTTTGTCAATATTCCTCAAACCCTTACAAATGACAAATGACAAATGACGATTCTTACCATTAAGTTTACTTTTTCCCACCAATTGATCTAGTTAGTTACTGGGGAAATAGCCAGTGTTAGCACGTTGTAAATTGGTACTAGCACCGCCGCCACCTTGCTCGGCGACAACCTTTAAGCCTTCGTAGGCAAGGGTTAATTCCTCAATCGCTACGGTGCTAGAACTCGCTTGTAAGGCTGGCGTTTTCCAACCGACTGGAATCGCACCGATTAATGTCCAACATTGCATGGTTTCTCCGGCTTGATTAAAGACCAAAATGTTGACATTACGCCGCTCTTTTTTGCCAGGATTGAGCGTTTTGTTAATCCAATCCCAAAACACTAAATCTTCGGTAATCCCCCGCTTTAGAGTAACATCATCAAATTTGGCTTGCTTGAGAAAGATGCGTTGCTGTTCGTTGACTCCTCCCTCAAAATAGACTTCTTTATCAATTTGAACTCCTAACCCAGAACACTCGCTAAATGAAGCCGTAATCTGACTTTCGATTTCGATATAAAATCGATTAGCGGTGACGTAGTTAAGTTCGTGGGTAATATTACCATTGTCAGCCATTTATAGTAACCTTCTGTAGTTTTTATAGCGTTCGCGTTGCTTCCGTAAATCCTCTTGCATAAGCTGATACACTCGATCGCTGAGTTTCCGCAAGAGTAAAGGATCTTGGGATACCTTGGCAGCAAGTTTTAAGAGAATCCTTCGTTGTTCCTGGTTCATTGTTTATCTGTTTCTCATCCGTCTTCCCCGACTTTGTAATTGTGAGAGATAACTCTCATCTTCTGGATTAAATGCTTGTTTTTTAACCGTTGGCATTGTCCCGGACGAACCGTTCGTTGAATGATCAACCTCTTCAACCTCGTCTCGTTGATCCTCCACCCGGTTTAGCTGATGTCTTAATACTCTCGCTCGTTGCAGCACTTGTTGATATTGACCGAGTTCTGGAACCTCTTCCCAATTGAGGTCTACTTGATCCGTGACTGTATTATTATAGGTTTTAGGCTTGGTGATTTGGCGGCGACGTCTGAGCTGATCAGCTCTGATCTGAATGTCTTGAAAGCTATCAGTTTCTGTGATTTGGGCGACTTGCTCTTCTTTTTGAGTTTCGTCGATTTCAATGTTAATTCTCAGCAGTTTCTTAACGGTTTTAGCCACGACTTGACCGTAGCGGTCAAGAATAACAACACTAAAGGTGCTTAAGACTAACCCGACGACTGGTGGTACTAATGGTATCCATCCCGACTGTTGGACGAATAAAGCATAGGAAATACCATACACAATACCACCAGCTACTATAGCAACCGGAATCAGAATCCAAGGACGGCGAATTTTCCAAGCCAGGGTTCCACCGACAACTGACCAGAGAAAAATCCAGAGAATTTCACTCCCCTGTGACCAATACCAAATTAAGGGGCGACCTTCTAAAACGGTACTCAGGATTTGACTGACAACTTGAGCATGAAGGACTACCCCAGGCATTAACACTCGATCCTCAGCGGCTGCACTAAAGGGTGTAGCAAAGTCATCATTGGCTGTGCTGGCGGTGTACCCGACCAAAACCACTCGGTCTCTGACGAGATTGGGATCAATGTTGTCTTCTAATACATCGGTCAGGGTCACCTGGTCAATGGCATTTTCACCTGACCAATTGATCATGATTTGGTAGTCAAATGCACCTGTGTAACTATAGTTCCCTGATTGGTCTTCTAGAGGCAGGAATATGGTGGAATCCAACTTAATGAATTCCTCTGGGGTGGTTAATTCTTCTTCGATTCCCTCTTGTTCCAGATATGACGTAGCTAACCGAAACGGTAAGGAATAGAGGAGGCTATCCGGATCTTGACACAGATGGGGATTTTCTGGGAGTGGTTCCACAAACGGAGGAAATGAAACTAACGCCGTGCGGCGGATCACTTGATCTTGATCAAGCTGCATATCGGCAAAACCAACCCGTTCGAGGGGAGTTCCAGGAGCGGGTGGTGTTCCAGGCTCAGTCGCAGAACTCATGACGCAGGCGGCGACCATGTTATCGTTTTGCTCAATCACCTGAATTAAATCCTCACGACCTTCGCCAATAGGCACATCCCGTCCAATGTCAATCCCGATCGCACGAGGTTGATACGCTGTTAGTTTCTTTAATACCGTCGCTAATGTGGCATCCGTTATTGGAAACTGGTTATAGTTGCGGATATCCTCTTCGCTAATTCCCACAACTAACACGCGATCGCTTGGCTCAGATTCTGGACGCGATCGCACGAGTTGGTCGTAAGCTTTCAATTCAGAGCCTTCTAACGCTCCCAATTGTCGCAGTCCCACAATCACCCCTGTAACGACAACACTCGTCAGAACGACTGTGCCGCCAAATGCCATGATTCCCTTACCTACGGGATGTTGGGTGAAAAATGAACGCATTTCAGAAATCATCTTGGTATTGCCTCCTGTTTCCCTGAGGGTTAATTCACTGACAACGCCTACTTTACGCAGTTTTTTTGAATTTTGAACCTTGGATTCGGATAATCAAACTTAATATAAATTAACGTGAAGTTAAAACACTATAGCCACTTTCAAAGTTTCTCCAGATATTAATCACTTTTTTTAAAGAACTGTAATGATACTAGAGTTTACAGACGAATCAGATAGAATATTAGTATATAATATATTACCCAGGCAGTGTATTGCTGTCATGGGGTTTAAATTGGACACAAAGCCAGCTTAGACGGTGAATAGGCTCATTGCCGATCACCTTAGCTGAGTCGCTATAAATAAAAAAATGAGGTAACCTGGTTTAGCGTCACGTCAACTTTACAGCTAGAACCGGAAACTTGGCTGAATAGAGAGGAGTTGCTCTGTAAATGAATACCCTAGATGAATACACAGACTTCGCTCTAGCTCTCTACTACCGCGTTACTTAAAATTGTATCCATTACTGCCATTGGCAAGGAGTAAAATGAAAAAGTCCTCTACATATCTTAAAACGTTTTCCCTGATGTTGTCTCTGGGATTAGTGATGAGTGCCAGTGCCATGGCAATTGCTGGTCTCAAACCGAGTTCACCCAATCAGGAAAATCAGAAGCTTTCAGAAACGTTAGTCGCAGGGAATAAAGGTCTACGCTTCCGGCGGCGGAGGATGCGAGCCTCTCGGCGCAGAACCGGAGGGTTCTCGCGGGGAGTCTGCAAAATCGGGGATCAAGAAAAACAAGTTAACGTAACCGCATTATTACCGCAACTTCAAAGTAAGGAGTTACCAGACGATCCCCAAGAATCATCCACCACTGAAGAAATCCCGGTTGAATTGACAGTTGAGCAAACTCCAACGTTCTTAGTTCATATCACCGAGACTGAAGCAGAGGAAGCCGTGTTTACGCTGATGACTGAAAACAGGGATGAGGTTGTTTATGAAACAACCATTTCTCTAGAAAATAAAACTCCCGGAATTGTCAGCATTAGCATCCCAGAGTCCGATCCGTCTGATCCAGAGAATAAGTTGTTACAAGTGGATCAAACCTACAATTGGTTTGTAACCATTCCTTGCGATCAGGCTGATTGGAGTCAAAATCCTACAGCAGAAGGCTGGGTGAAGCGAATTGCCAAAGAAGAGTCTCTCAAGCAAGAGTTAGCCAAAACCCCAGACATTGAGCAACCGAAAGTCTTTGTGGATCATGGCATTTGGACAGAGGCGGTGAGTTCACTAGCAGAATTGCGAGAGCGTTATCCGAATAATCCTCAAGTTCAAGCGGATTGGAAAGATCTCCTTGCATCTGTGGGATTAGAGAATCTCGTTGCAGGACGTCCCGTTAATAGTCCTGAGTCGGGGGTTGAAAATTAACACCTTCCAGACACTGATTTCTACCAGGGCATGACATAGACCGACCTTCAAAGGAAATCCTCTTGTTCCTAGCTAGAGACGTTCTGCCAGAACGTCTCTACATACATATACAGATAAATAAAAATGAAAAAGCCCTCTATCTATCTGAAAACGTTTTCCCTGATGTTGTCTGTGGGATTGGTAATGAGTGCCAGTGCCATGGCGATCGCTGGTTTCAAACCCACTTCGTCCAGTTACAATGATCAGAAGCATTCGGAAACCCTCTTCGCTGGAAATAAGGGGCTGCGATTTGGCAACCGAAAAATTCGAGCGTCTCGGTGGAGAACCGCAGGATTCTCGCGAGGTTCGGGTATGTGTTATGGAGAAAAAGTCGAAGTCACACCATTAGTACCAGAAACCTCAGAAAAAAACACAGTGCCAGTTGAAGTGACTGTACAGCCCAATCCAACGTTCTTGGTTTATGTCGGTGAGACTCAAGCCAAGGAAGCAGAGTTTGCATTGTTGAATCAAGATAAAGAGCCTATTTATTACGAAACGGTTACTCTCAACAAAACGTCAGGAATTGTCATGTTCACTCTGCCAGAACCGATGACAGAGGAGGAGGAACTACTCAAGGAATCGGAAAAATACCAGTGGGTATTTTCCCTCAGTTGTGAGGAGGGGGGTGATGCTTCTGGAAATTTGACGGTTGAAGGGTGGGTTGAGCGTGTGTCTCCAGCCACCGAACTGGCTCAAAAGTTAGCCAATGCATCAGAACGGGAAAAGCCAGCTATTTTTGCTGAACATGGTTTCTGGATGGACGCAGCAGGTACATTGGCTCAGTTACGTCAGGATGATACCGATGATCCTCAGGTTCAAGAAAATTGGCAATCTGCCTTGAACTTTGCAGGTTTAGATCAACTCATTGAAGAACCGTTGGTGAGTCATTCTGGGTCAACTGTTGAAATCAATGCTGACAATTAAGGCGCTTGACTCAAGGTTGTGAGGGATAGGTTCCAGGGAAAAGGTTTAACCTTTTCCCTTTTTGATCGCTGACAGACGTTATATCGGCAACATCTTTACACGTTCACCGTTTCCCGCAAGGCATCCAGCACGGTATCGTGAATCACACCATTGCTGACAATAACCCCCTGATTATCCGAAAGTTTGGCACCCAGAGAAAAGTTGAGGGCTTTCCCGTGCATATCGGTCACTCGTCCGCCAGCTTCCTCAACCACAATCGTTCCCGCTGCGTGATCCCAAATCTTTTCCCGATAATCGGGTGACTTAGGTGATGGCAAACGCAGGTAAAGCGATGCACGACCCGACGCGACTGCGCCATACTTGGCTTGAGAATCCATCCGCAACGAAGGTGAGGTAATGCCTACGGCTTTGGCAACGGCATCCTGTCGTGAGTGATCCCCGTGACCGGATTCTACGCTCTCGACAAAGCGCATCGCCTCCTGACTATCAGCCTTTGTCACCTGAATCGACTGAGGTTCTCCACCCGAGATGGGAACCATGGTTGCACCCTGACCCCGTACCGCGACGAAGAGGACACCCTTTTCTCCATCCGGTTGATAGGGGGAAATGGGTAGGGCGGGACACACCAGAACACCGAGTTTCACTTCACCCAGTTCTACCAGCGCTAAAGCTACGGCATATTGGTCTTGACGCAGAAACCCTTTTGTGCCATCGATGGGGTCTAATGTCCAATAGCGCCCCCCAATCTGACTATTGCCGCGATCAATCCAGTCCAATACCTGATCCGGTGTCGCATCACCAACGACAGATTTGACGTAGTGACTTACCCGATTCAGTTGATCAGCCATTTCGGGTTGACGCAACTGGGACGCATCTTCTTCACCCACCACTAGGTCATCAGGAAACGCCATCGCTAACGCTCGGCAGATAACCGCCTGGGAACCCAAATCCGCCACTGTGACAGGACTTTTATCGCTCTTTTCCATCGCTTCAGTCACCTGTTCTTGGCGAACTTGCTCACAGAGTTTGGCTGCTGTCAGCGCCGCCTCAATAGCTACCTGTTTTTCTTGGTCGTAAGACATGGTAAATCTCTATTGCTCCATAATACTCTCAAAAAACCTGGCTAAGGACGGGAAGGTAAAACACCCAATAAAGCGGCTTTAGCCCGTCCTTACCCCCAGACCCCTATTTTTTATTCTGGTAACGAGGGCAATCGCCATCGTGGGGGCTTGCGTAAAAAACTCCTATTCGTGAGCCTTTCAACGTTGATACCCTGCTACTGGTCGAGAAGCCGCTTCCTTCCCGTATTACCTTGAGTACCGTTTGGTTGCACCCTTGGGCTAGGTTTAACTTTCCCGATGTCACCACTGATCACGATCTGCCCTTTCCCTGTAGCCGGATTAATCTGTACAGTAGCAAATGGCTAGGAGCGATCGCTGTAACGCATTGACGCTTCCATAATGACCTCTCGGTAGAGTGATCATCAAGGTTCTAGCCAAGATTTTAGGGGAGCGGGGGGAGATGGGGGAGATGGGGGAGATGGGGGAGATGGGGGAGATGGGGGGGCTGACAGCAGGTTAATTCTATTGGATATAGGATTTAAATACATCCACTAATTCAGCACGGCTAACAATCAGCGTGGGAAACGATCGCCCACCGTAATCTTGACCTGCTTTCAACGGGAAAATTGGGTCGGATTCCAACGACACCCAAACCGCACCCGCTGCTTTGACAATCACCCACGCCCCAGCAATATCCCAAATCTTGGGTGTTGCTTCCATCCCGCCAAGCACCGCTCCTGTGGCAACGGTAATGAAGTTATAACTGGCAACTCCTAACATGCGAATTTTACAGGGGAAGGGTTGCTGTAAGAGGGAGGTACTGCGAGAGCAAAGGTTGAAAAAGTGATTATTACTGAGTTCATCCGGACTACTGTGGATGGAAAACTCATTCATAAACGCCCCAGGGATGATATCCGGTAATCCCGATTCCCCCGCCCAAAAGCCATGAAAGGATTGTCCAATGGGGGGGAAATGAACATATCCGAACACAGGTGTGCCATGATACAGCAAACCCAGAGAGATCCCCCAAATCGGGATGCCTCGTGTAAAGTTGGTTGTACCATCTAAGGGATCGATAATCCAACACCACTCCGTATCCGGAAACCGATGTTCCCCTTCCTCACTTAAGATTCCGTGGCTAGGAAACCGAGACGCGATCGCCCGACGAATCGTCTCATCCGCCCAATGATCCGCTTTTGTCACCAAACTCCCATCCGCTTTCTGCGACGCCTGACAGCAGCGAAAATCAGGCAGTAGTTGGCTACCGACATGGTTGGTAATCTCTTTAGCAAAGTCAAGTACAGACGCCCAAAATTCTTTCATTTATCAAACATCCATATAATCCCTCATCCAGAGTCCCTGGATAGAAATGGTTACCCTCAAAACTAGGTCAGGGCGGGTTTCGTTACATCTGGGTCAACCCAAACCGATAACGGTGAAACCCGCCCCTACAATATTATCTGTATTAGCCGTCTAAATCGTTTTCCATAACCGTCGCGATCGCTTGCTTGGTATTATCCCGGAATTCTTGCACGTCCACTCGTCCCAAAAACCAAATCGCGGCAATCATGCCTATGGCTTGCAAGGCAAATACCAAACCATAAGCTAGCACAGGTGCGGTAAACAGGGTTTCTCCAATGGACAACACCCAACCGCCGATAAAGGTAGCTAACCCCCGCGCCATCGCTTGAGATAATCCCCACGCACCGATAAAGGTTCCGGCTGTTTCCGCCGCCGTCAGATCCAGCATCAGACTTAATGCTCCCGTCGTGGTGATTCCCGCCGCTAGACCAAATAACAGCATCGCTAGCTTCAAAATCTCCCCCTGTTGCGTAAATCCGGCTAGAATAATCAGGCAGAAGCTAATTGCTACGGATAGACACCCCAATTTCGTCGTATTTTGTTTACCGATATGAGGTACGACTAAAAACCCTGTGGTACTCACACCAATTAATGTGCCTAACCCCCAATAGGAGTTGAGCCGAGTGGTTTCGCCAATGGGCATACCAAAGACATCAGCGCCATAAGGTTCTAACACGCCTTCCTGCATAAACAGGCTAATCGTCATCACCAGTAAAAAGGTGAAAAATAAACCCGTTTGGCGACTGGCTGTTAACACTTTCAGCGCCCTACCCAAGGTAACTTGGTCTTCTCGTTCCACTAAACTAGAACGGGAAGCGTAGCGGGAGTATTTTTTCTCAATTCCCAGAGTTGCCAGCAGGGTTAATCCGATAACCACCAGTGGCACGATGATAAACAGGCGGTTGAGGGGAGTCTGTAACGTTGCTAATGGCGATGACAAAACCTCTGCACTAACCTGTGAGGCGGTTTCTGCCGGATCAAGGCTGTTGAGCAAGAGTCCCCCAGTAATCCCGCCAATAATAATACCTACCATCAGCATTGACCAGGTTGTGCCAATTAACTTCGAGCGATTGTCCTCGTCAGAAACATCCACCAACATGGCGGTAAATGGGGTAGAACTGGCACTCAGGGCTAAACCATAGAGGGTGAAAATTAATGCCAATACCCCTGTCCAGCCTAATATCTCGGTATTTAATGTCCAGCCTCCAGCCGTTTGTACTGCTGCACCCAGTTGCCACATCACCTGAACCGCCAGAAAAGCCGCGATCGTAAATCCGGCGGTGCCCAGCCAAACATAACCACTGCGGTGATATCCAAATAGGGGTTTAGCATCAGAAAGTTGACCAAACCAAATTCTAGCCGGGGCAACCAATTGATGCATGGCTAAAACTCCTGTGGCATAAGCGGGATTAATTCCGAGTTCACTAATCATCACCCGGTTGAGGATACCCAAGGTGAGAATCGCCATAATCCCTAACCCCATCTGGAATAAACCCAGGCGGAACATGGTCAAAATCTTGATTCTGGGCAGGGGTTTGTCTGGGGATGAGGGAGTGGACGAGGACTGAGTAAAATCTCTGGTTTCCATAGCACCTTAGACGCGATCGCTTTTTTTGGATGACCTGATAAAACTATACGTTTCCTTAGAGTCTGTAACCAATAAACCCGATAAAATCAAAGAAATATGAACAAATGTAACGAGCTTGTAGTAAGGGCTTTCGCCCTAGATGCGGTTGGGTTTCCTTGTGTCAACGTATTCGCGGGAATCCTCGCCCTCAACTCTCGTAGGGCGAGGAGGGATAGCGGGATGCCGGAAGAATGAAGGCATCCAATTTTTTTACGCTACGCATAAACCGTTATTCCTCCTGATTAACTTGATCTTGCTGGGTGCAAATTGCCCGATACGTTTCCAGGTGTAGTCGCAAACGGAAACATTCTTTTTCTTTTTGGTATCGGTAAATCCGCTGACGTAGCCGATGTAGACTTTCCCAGCTTTCTCGGCTCTGACCAAATCACCAATCCTTGCTCCAAATGGTGTAATCGTCCCACCCTTACGCTTCCTGACTCCAGACTTATCTGGGACTTCAAAGTGCAGTTGACGGCGGAAAAATCCGTACTCTTTCCCCCGCTTCACTGCACCAGGACGGGTGATGATTTTAAATGGGGAAGGGGTCACGTTGACGCTGCCCTTGTGGGTATAACCGTATGAGTTAAAGCCAGTAAATGGGACATACTTGACGAAATATCCACAAGCTAACGCAACTCCATCAACTGCGTGGGTCTCTGGTTTAGCTATGGACTTGTTAGCCTTATCTTTTTCTAACCCTAGTTGGGTTCGGAGTTGGGATGTGCCGTTACCATTCTTCTGCCAACCATGGCGGACATAGACAGGGGTGATACCCTGAGCTTGTCGAAGGGCAATTTTTTCCATCTGGGATATCGCCCAATTCTGACCTGTCATCACCGGGGAGAAACCCTTCCCCGACTTGGCGCGTTTGCGTTTAGTCTGATCTATGTCGGCTCTGACCCGTTCATACCCAATTGCAGTTACTGGAAATATCGCCGCCAACTCTTTGACTACTCGTAATTCCAACTGTCGGGAGGCTTTAATAGATGGGGGAAGTTTACACTGTTTGCGGTTATCGAACCTGCATTGGCGGTGGTTACGCAGCTTAAACGGAACGCTCCGGTTAATCCGCCGTCCCCGTCGTCCCCGTCGTAACATGGCGCGGGTTTCCATCCGTTTTTTAACCCGCCCAAATGGGAGGATAAGGTGTAGTTGCAGCAGGGTACACCTTCCGGACTGAACCCCGACACCGGAGTAGGACTTACCCGGATCGACCCCTACAGCGATTGGCTGCACTTCCTCAGCCGATGGTGGTGTGGTGAGTTGGACATAGTAAATGTCCAAGTCTGACCATTTTTCTACCGCCTTACCTTCTTTGACCCACCGTCTAGCCCTAGACGGCTTGGTAGGCATCAGTGGTTTTCCTTCTTTGCTAACTACTGGAACACGATTCATAGAGATAATCCATTCGTGTAATGTTTACGTCTCTTAAGGCATTGATAGGGATGTGTCCTGGAATTACCCAGTGCCTAGAGATTCCTAAGCCTACATTTAAGCCGAACTAGAGAAGCGTTCGGAAGTGATTATCCCCTACCAACTCATGCCCTATTCATGTACAGACCGTCCATGGAAGGTCTCTACTGGCAGGTTATCTCTGCCAATCCGCGTCTTCACGAAGTAAGGCGCGGTTCATGAAAAGACAACAAATCGTCTGCGTTTGAGAAGGCTCTCGCTGGATTGACAACCCCGCGATCGCGCACCGACCAGCCGCCTTTAATCAGGAGGGAGCAACGCCATCCTAGCGGTAAACTATTTTTACAGCCACCTGGCTAAAAACTATTACGCTACCCTTACAGTTATGATGATAGTCGGTACGGCACAAGCCGCTCAAATTTTAAACATCTCTACCGCTCGACTAAGAGTCCTGCTGATTTCCGGCAGAGTGGAAGGAGCCTACAAAACCGGGAAAATGTGGTTAATGCCCCTCTTTAACGGCAAACCGATCATTAAGCCCGGTCAAAGAGGTCCGACACCCCGTTGGCGCAATCCCAGAAAGCCAGCGAAAACAATCATTCACGTTAACTCACACAGAATTCGACAGAATCATAAAAACAACTCACAACAGCCCGTAATTACGGTAAAAAAGTGGTGCGACCCCACGCCAGCAAAGGAGCAGGAACACAGAACCAGCAAGACTAACTTGTATGGACATGAGGTAGAAATACCGGGAGGATGCCGCGTTGTTTATCGTCCCGATAGCTCCAGATGTGGTGCTAAGGTCTGGATCGAAACGTTTTACGATGTTAGGGTGATTGCTTGGGATCACAAAAGCTAGGACAAAGCCTTTGAGACCCATAAAATTAAGAAATGTAACTGACGCTGCTCTCCCTTGGCTGAAGTCGTTGCGACTGGTTTTAGATTATGTCTAGGTTGTTTTGATGGCTATACCTTCTTGGCTGACATTACGGTAAAAGGCTGTAGTTTGATTTTTAAGTTGAGTAAGGGTGGAGAAGGTGCAACTAAGTAGCACTTCATATTTTAGGCATAAGTCGGTAACAAAGTTGTTAATTCTTCTACTTTCTTGGTAAAAATTAAAGTCTTATTTTAAGACGATTAAAACATCAATATCAGAGTCTGGTTCTGCATCGCCCCTTGCTTGAGAACCATAAAGAATGATTTTTTCTAGTTGTTGTTGATAAACTTTCTCTAAATAGGATTTGAGTTCTTGGAGTATATTGGTTACTTGAGGAGGAAGTTTTTTCTGTCTTGATTGAGTGAGCATCGTTTGGGTTATTGTTGGGAGTTTTATGGACTGTTGATGTCTAGTTATAGCTGTTTGGTTTGGCATAAATCAAGAAGTCCAACCCACTCCTTCTCTTTTTACAGATGACCTTTTGAAAAACGTGGATTCTAAGACATTGTTCAGTGACGGGTTAAAACCGCATCACTATCACTATAGAATAAACGTAGATTTTGGCTTGGCAAAGACTATGGCAACTCTCTTCCTTGAACTCTCTCCTTGATTGCCGCGATCGCCCTTCAACATTCTCTGCATCTGGTTACCCGAAACGAAGACGACTTTGCCGGGACGGGTGTCGCGATCGTAAATCCTTGGTCTGCTTAGGCTGTTTGAGCATCCGACCTCATCTAAAAGTCCCCACCAGCAAAACCCGATACAATAAACATTAAGAAATGTAACGAAATCGGAGCGCAGGGAATGACGATACAGACAACCACCTTGGCTGAAAATGGTCCCACCGTAACCAGCGTAGGCATTGGTACTTGGGCGTGGGGCGATACGCTGTTTTGGGGCTACGGCAAAGATTATGGAGTATCTCAGGTACGAGACGCCTTTGCCGCTACCTTAGATGCGGGAGTCAGCTTTTTTGACACGGCGGAAGTGTATGGATTAGGAGAATCCGAGTCGCTGTTGGGACGGTTTATGAAGGAATTAGGGCGTCCAGCCCAGATAGCCACAAAATATTTCCCGGTTCCCTGGCGGTTTACGTCACAGTCGGTATCTGACGCTTTAACGGCTAGCTTAAAACGGTTACAGGTTGAGCAAATAGAACTGTATCAGGTTCATTCTCCCTTTAGCTTCTTTATGAGTCAAGAAACCTTAATGAATGCGCTGGCGGATGAGGTGCAACGGGGGAGAATTGCCAGTGTGGGGGTAAGTAACTACTCCGCCGAACAAATGCGGGAAGCGCACGGTTATCTAGCCGCCAGAGGAATTCCCTTGGCAGTGAATCAGGTGCAATATTCCCTACTGGAGCGGAAAATTGAACGGAATGGGGTTTTGGATACGGCGCGGGAGTTGGGGGTGACGATTTTGGCGTATAGTCCTCTAGCCCAAGGATTATTAACCGGGAAGTACACCCCAGAAAACGAGATGAAACCCACGGGGGCGCGTCAGCTTGATCCGCGTTTTAGCAAAGGGGGGTTAGAGAAAATTGCCCCTGTGATTCAACTGTTGCATCAATTAGGGGAAAAATACGATCGCACGCCTGCACAGGTGGCGTTAAATTGGTTAATTGCCCAAGGTGTCGTGCCAATTCCGGGGGCGAAAACTGCCCAGCAAGCCCAGCAAAATGCCGGGGCGTTGGGGTGGAGTTTAAATCCGAGTGAGGTGGAACAGTTGGATCAGGTGACTCGTGGTTTGTAGAGACGTTGCATGCAACGTCTCTACACCTAGCGCAAACGGATGAATTTTTCAAGCTTTGACCGCTATATCTGACATGACCTATAGTCTAGGTTTAGCGGAAATTAACAGTAGATTATCACATGGTAAGAGAGCTTGAGCGAAAACGCATCAATGGTGATTTTCCGGAAACGGCAGCGACGGCAAATCCGGTGTTTTTCAGAACCTACAGCCGCCGCACAGCCAAGGGTAGAGAGACGTGGAGGGAGGTTTGCGATCGCACTATCCAAGGCTTAAGCAAACTGGGTAAGCTGACTCCAGCAGAAACCGCCCTGCTGGAACGGATGATGCATCAAATTAAAAGTTTACCCTCAGGACGCTGGTTATGGGTCGGCGGCACCGATTGGCTGGAAAATCCGGAGAATTTCTCTGGCGCTTATAATTGTACGTCTACGAATGTGGTAGACTGGCGTGCCTTTGGCTTAATGATGGATCTCGCCATGATGGGATGTGGTACAGGGGCGGTTTTAGAACCCCAATACATCAACCAGTTACCCCCAATTCGCAATCACTTGAATGTAATCTTAGAGGGTGAAATTGGCACAACGCCACCAGAGGAACGGCGCGAAAAAACCGAGGTCAAAATTGATGGGAATCAGGTAAAAATTTATGTCGGCGACTCCCGTCAAGGGTGGGTTAAGTCCTATCAAAGTCTGTTGGAATTATCCACAAATGAACAATTTTCTGGTGAAGTTCAGGTATCCATTAATGTGAGTGATATCCGTCCCGCCGGAGAATCCCTAAAAGGTTTTGGTGGAGTAGCAAATCCGATTAAATTACCGGAACTGTATCAGCGATGTGCGGCGATTTTAAATAAAGCCGTGGGACGGCAATTAAATTCAGTCGAATGCTGTCTATTAATTGATGAAGCTGCTGTTGTGGTTGTAGCCGGAAACGTGCGTCGTTCTGCCGGTATGCGCCAGGGGATTAGTAATGATGAAAAGTTTGTTAATGCTAAAGATAACCTGTGGCAACAAGATGAACATGGAAATTGGCGGATTGATCCGGAACGTGATGCGTTGAGGATGGCGAATCATTCCCGTGTTTTTCATCATAAACCCACCTTAGATGAATGTATTGCAGCGGTTCGCAAACAATATTATTCTGGTGAAGGTGCGATTCAATGGGCGGGAGAAGCTGTAGCACGAGCAAGTTGTGATTTGTTAGATACTCCAGCCTTGAAAAAAGAGTTTTTGCAAGCTTATGAACAAGGAAATGGGAGTCATTGGTTAAAGGAAAAGTATCCGAATTTGACCCCCGATGAAATTGAACATCGCTTGCAGCGGTTTGGCTTAAATCCCTGCGTGACGGCTGATACTTGGGTGCATACGGAATTTGGTCCCCGCCAAGTTAAAGATTTAATCGGGAAGCAGCATGGAACTTACGTTAATGGGGAACTGTTTAGTACAACAGCCGATGGCTTTTTCTATACGGGCGATCGCGCCGTCTTCACCCTAGCCACAAAAGAGGGGGTTTCCCTACGTCTGACGGGAAACCATCAACTTTTGCGTATTAGCGCCCAAACCCAAAAGCGTCAATACACCGAATGGGTAGCGGCCGAGGAATTGCAACCAGGCGATCGCGTATGCTTGCACAATCACCGAGGAATTCAGCCGTGGCAAGGTGTGGGAACATTTAACCAAGGATGGTTATTAGGGAGTCTTGTTGGTGACGGATCACTCGCCCAAACTCAAGCAATAGTGCGATTCTGGGGTGACTCTCCTGTCAAAATGGCAGAGTCTGAAGTAGCAACCCTCCAAAACAAGGGTGTTTGTACTGTAAATTTAGGGGGTGATTCTGATCGCCAACTGGATTTACAGCAAGTGGCGTCGAGTGGGTGGGATCAATTAGCCGCACAGTTCAAGATTCATCGCGGTCAAAAAATAGTGACGCCAGAAATTGAACAAGCCAGCTACGAGTTCTATCAGGGATTCTTACAAGGCTTATTCGATGCCAATGCTAGCGTGCAAGGAACGCAAAATAAAGGCATTAGTGTGCGTTTAGCCGCAAGTAATCTTGAGTTGCTTCAAGCCGTACAGCGGATGCTGCTGCGTCTAGGAATCGTTTCTACGGTTGATCAAAATCAGCACGAATTGGTGATTGCTAATGACAATCTGATTGAGTTTCGCGATCGCGTGGGTTTCCGTCAGCCGGAAAAACAGCAGACGTTGGATAATTTACTCGACGGATACAAGCGTAAGCTAAACCGGGAACGCTTTGTTGTCACCGTTGAGTCGGTTTCTCCTACTGGTATCGAATCCGTTTACGATTGCACCGTTCCAGGTGTCTCTCGGTTTGATGCCAATGGCATTGTGGCGCACAATTGCGGTGAAATTATCGGATCGGTATTCCATTGTAACTTAGCCGAAATTCACCTAAATCAAATTGATCCGAATAACGAGAAAGAACAAGAGGAGGCATTCAGTGCTGGGGCGCTTTCCGTTGCCATTTTGCTCAACCATACGTTTGTTGAGGAACGGTATCAAAAATCACGGGAATTAGACCCGATTGTTGGCGTCTCCTTCACCGGATTATTTGATTTCTTTGTCAAGGCGTTTGGCGCAGACTGGTTACACTGGTGGGCAGAGGGACGCCCCGATACTGACCAAGGTGTACAGTTTAAGCAACAAGAAAAAGCCTATTTAACCCGGTGGCGCGATATTGTGCATCGGGTGGTTTGGGAGTATTGCGATAAGCATGGGATTAAACGCCCCAATCGCTGTACAACAGTGCAACCGTCTGGGACAAAATCTCTACTCACAGGCGCATCTCCGGGTTGGCATCCCCCTAAGGCACAGCGATTTATTCGCCGAATTACGTTCAGAAAGAATGATCCAGTGGCGTTAGCTTGTTTGGAATACGGGTACAATGTCACTCCTTCCCAATCCGATAAAGATGAAAACGGGAATCTCTTAAATGATCCGTTTGCTGAAGCCTGTTCGGAATGGCTGGTGGAAATTCCCGTGGCTGTATCTTGGGCAGATTTACCGGGTGCTGATGAAATTGATATCAGTCAGTTTTCGGCATTGGCACAAATGGATTTTGCCATGCAAGTTCAGCGCTGGTATGTGACACACAACACCTCGTCCACCTGGGAATTGCGCGTCAATGAAGTTGAACCGTTAGGAGAACGGATTTATCAAGCAATTCAGGATGATGACGGGTATATTTCAGCGGCGCTGTTGGCGCGGTTTGATGATCATCAATCCTTCCCACGTTTGCCTTTTGAACCGATTGATAAAGCAACATACAACCAATTAATGCAAGAGGTGCAACAGCGACGGAAAGTCTCTGAGTTCTATTCGGCTTTGGAGAAATATGATGCTGGCGAATTAATCGAAGCTGGACCCGTGGGTTGTGATTCGGATAAATGTATGTTCCCGGAACAGACACCGAATGCATAATTCATCATTCGGATAAACCTACCGACTAAAACCATTCGAGTTTCCTCCCCTTGACAAGGGCTTACTTTTCACGGGATCTGGAAAACCTCTCTCCAAACCTCTCTCCATCCCCCCTTTTTAAGGGGGACGGAAGGGGGATCTAATCGGGAAGAGGGGGATGGTATAACACAATTAAATCGCTTGGTGTTGTTCATTAATGCAAGCGGGTCGCCCCTACAGGTGGATATGAAAAAAACGGTGAAAGTTAAACCCAATTCTAAAAAGCAATCGATAGAAGAAATGGTGGATGGGACTTTAAAAGTGAACCTGAAGTCGCCGCCTGTGGATGGGAAAGCGAATAAGGAGTTAATTGAGTTATTGGCAGAAAAATTCAATGTTACCAAGTCTCAAGTTCAGATTAAATCAGGGTTGTCGTCTAAAATAAAATTAATTGAAATCGTTGAAGATTAGAATTTTCTTCCAATTTGAGATCGATTTCGTAGTTGCGCTTTAGTGCTAAAAACGCTTAATTCAGCGTATTCAATCTGATATTTTAGGTTCCCGCGCAAGATTTTGACAAGATTAAGTTGTCATGCATTTAGATTGGGAATGGGTAGCGAGCAAGATGTTCACACTACAAGGTTGCAAGGTAAAAGAAAACGATAACTGACGAGAAGGACATGATCTAATGATTCATAAATCTCAATATTTTTGCCAGTAAACTGGGGAATAAACGTTACAAAAATTAAAAAATCAGGCATTTTTCTCCCTATTTAACTCGTCCTAAGTCTCTAGTGCAAGAAGGCAGAACGCAGGAAACAGAAGTAAAGAAAGCTTGTACAGTAAGCTGTTGCACCTTTTTCAACTGAATAGTTATCTGCCGCGTTGCACTAGGTTTTCCTAGTCTTCTCTAAATCTTCACAGAAGCCTATAGAAGTTTTACACGGGCTTCACCCATTTTAGAAATCGGTATCTCTATAATAAAAGATATCTGAGAGCCGACTGGGTTTGATAAGTAAGGAGAAAAGTGCAACCCAGCGAATCGATAAAATTTCGCTAACTTGAAAGGCTTATGTTGTCTTGTCATTTCCTGAAATCCAGGACGTGAAGGGCGAATATATTGCCATGACAAGCGAAATTATACAACCCTTAAACTTTGTAACCACTCAATAAGTAAGTAAATAAATCATGAAAAGCAATCTGAAAAAACTACTGTTTGGCGCATCAATTATTGCTAGTGTCACTGGGCTTGCCACTGCCCCAGCTGCTGCAACAACGTTTACTCTCTCTGGTTCAGACATTATTAAATATGACGCGATTAATACGGATAATGATGGTATACCGGATACAACGGTAGCCAATCCAGCCGCAGATATCAATGCTCTCCTACAAGGAAATTGCAGTGTTCCCGCCTATGAGCCTCAATATCAATGTCAACCCGGTGAACCCGGTGGAAACCTAGAATTATTCGCCAGCAGCGAACAACTTGACCTAGATGAATTCAAAGCGCATCAGGACGTTACCAGTTTAGAAGCGACGTTTGATGATGGTAGAAGCATGACACTGAGTAGCCTCACCGCAGTAGACTGGTTTGGAAATGACCTAAATACTGTCTATGGGGCAAATACATTAGCCAATAGATGGTTTAGTGATGCCCTGGATGCCTATAATATTAACGATTTATTACTTGGCGGTTTAGGTTACACTCGAGGGAGTTTATACAATACATTCCTGAACAACGGTGGATTCCAACGTTTCAGTGACGCGAATATCAGCTACGTCAATAACAATAACGGCACAGTGGATATTGGTTTAGCGGGTCACTATGACGCGACACACATGTTGTTAGGCGCAGGAATAGGAACGTTAGGTTCACCTTTGCAAGCCAGTGAGGTGGTTAAAGTGACCCATAACGGCAGAACCACCTATGCTTATACCTTCAGTGCGGCTAGATCTACCCTATCGTCCAACGATGGCACGCGATCGCACACTGGAGTCTACGATCCACAGTTTACGCTTGATCCAGTTGATGTACCAGAACCCTCGATTCTACTCGGCTTAATTGGGGTAGGTGGTTTAGTCGTCGCCAAACGTCAGAGCAAAAAATCTTAGGTCAAATGTCGCTGAGATAGGCATTTGTGACAATTAGGGCAGTTTTCAGGGAGCCAACAGGCTCCCTTTGTAGTTTGACGATCTGATTTTTGTCAGTGAGTAGGCATACTTCGGTGGCGATACACCATTTTTTTACAAAATGCCACCAAAGGTATACAGATTGCTAGATCAATTCATATATATTTAGTTGTTGAGTGCTTTTAGCACATATAAGAGAAAATGGCTACAACTTCATCGAAACTTTATCGATTTTTTGCGAAACTTCATGTAAACTTTATAAAGAGAAGAGGAAATTTGTGTGCAGGCGACGAAAGCTCAAGGGCTGACGATATCGCCTGTTAGAGGGCAACCAGAGGTTATTAGAGCCAAGAGTGGGTTAGCCAAAGCCTAACCCTGTGTATGTGCTTTTAAGAAGGCTCAACCTATAAAGTCACGGAGATACTGCAATGAAAACTAATATCAAGAAACTGCTCGTCGGGGCATCAGTTGTCATGGGTGTCAGTGCGATCGCCACCAATCCAGCGTCGGCGGCATCTCTGACTAACCCTATGGTGACTGGTGAAAAAGGAGAAGACTATTTAATCTACGAACACGTCCCCAATCTAGATCCTACAGCGAGTACGGATTTTACAAGACTCAACAACGATGCGGATTTGGAAACAGTTCTGCAAGGAAGTTGTTCGGTTGGAGGAGCGTTCATTCCTAGTAACAGTTGTGAAAAGGGGGAACCAGGGGGCAATGTTGAGCTATTCGCCAATAGTGAACAACTATCCCTTGATGAATTCTTGAATTACGACACAACGACCAGCTTAACGGGTGATCTTGGGGACAAAAGCATTACCCTGAGTAGTTTAACGGCAACAGATTGGTTTGGGGAAGGCTTAGATACTAACTATGAAGCCGATAATTTGGCGAATGAGTGGTTTGAGGCAGCTTTAGCATCCTATGGTATCACCAATGATCTGCTAGAGACAGCGAACATGTTCATACCCGAAATTCCTAATAGTAAAACAAGTCTTTTCAACGCATTCCGGGATAACGGTGGATTTCAACGATTCAGCGATCCGAATATTGCCTACGTTGACATGGATGATATGACAGGAAGCCTAGAGGTTGGGCTAGCGGGACACTATGATGCAGTTGATCTGATCTTTGATGATCTAACTTCGTTCCAAAAAACTGCCTTGTCAGAGTTTTTGGGCGGGAACCCTATCCAAGCTGCTGAACTCGTCAAGATTACCTATGAGGGAGAGACGACCTACCACTACAGCTTCAGCGCCGCAGAATCTGGGTTGCTTGAACAGGGGGATATGATGTCTCATACAGGTCTCTACGATCCTGAGCTATCGACTAATGCGGAAGTGGAAGAGGCTCCTGAACCCTCCTTTGTACTAGGAAGCCTGTTGGCGGCGGGAGGTATGTTTGCCGCCAAGCGCAAGCAGAAAAAATAGTCAGCCGCAAAATAGAACATTTGTATTATAGGAGAAGGAGGTGACTCCCTCCTTTTTTTTGTGCGATCGCCTCCCCACGACTTGACGATCCAGAAAATTCATCAAAACTTCATATAAACTTCACCGTTACTTTATCTCATCAGGTCTATACATCCCATAGATTAAAGAGGGAACACGTATATGTAATGTTAGGAGAGCGGCAAATCGATATGAACAAGCTATCTATAGCAGTTGCTGGAGCTGGAGTTATGACTCTCGGCGTGGTAGGTATGGCTCCGGCTGAAGCGGCTCACTTGACAAAAATTGACTCCTCTGGATCTGTTGCGTTTGACGTAGACGTTAGTCCCTTTGTGTCGTCATTTTTACCATCAGAGCTTCAAGCGCTCCTTGATCCACAACAGGTAGATTTCGAGAGTACAATGATTGTCGATAATCCTCATGGTCGGTTATCTGATGCAGAAGATGAAGAGCTAACGTTGGGTCTTAGCCATGTTGAAGACTATTTAGAGGCACTCCTACCTAGTGTCTTTTTACCATTGATCGATGATATTGACTTTCAGGGTTCTGTTCTAGATTCCCAGAACAACTTGCTCTCTGAGTTTGATGTCTTTTACCGAGATAATGAAATTGTTGCAGGTAACTATGAATATACCAATATAAAAAGCTGTCTAGAGAGTACCTGTAGTGTCTTATTTAACGGGAATGCTAGCGCTTCTTTATTTTCCTCTTCCGATATTAATTTGATAATAAGCGGCGGTTTTACCCAAACCGCAATGTCTCTGGTTGATGACAATTCTACAGAGCCTGGTTTAGTATCTTTCGACTATTCAATCACTCCAATCAACTCTATACCCGCACCGATCGCTTTGTTACCTGTTGATTCTGAAGCCGAACCACCTGTTGCCGAAGAACCATCTCCTCAACCTGAACCTGAACCTGAACCCCCTATGCAAGGAGAACCTGAACCTGACCCCCCTGTGGGCGTGGGCGAGAACCCCTCTGCTGAACCTGAACCTGAAGCCGAACCACCTGTTGCCGAAGAACCATCTTCTCCTACAGATCCATCGGAAGAATTTGGTGACGAATCTGATATCGCATCTGTACCGGAACCTACCACATTATTAGGACTATTTGGCTTGGGTGGTTTCTTGGCGGCAAAACGTAAGCAGAAAAAATAGTAAATCTTTCAGCATAGAAATTCTTTTGCATTTACGGGAGCTAGCTGGCTCTTTTTTTTACTCATATTAACACCGAATCGACCCGCCAGAATATTCATCAACACTTTACATAACTTCATAGTTGCTTTACCTAAATAAATTGTTACATCTCATAGATTAAGAAGGAACACGTAGATGTAACCAGGAGATAAATCGACATGAATAAGTTATCCATGGCAATTGCTGGAACTGGAGTTATGGCTCTCGGTGTGGTAGGAATTGCTCCGGTTGAAGCTGCTGATTTGACCAGACTGGATTATTCTGGGTCTGCCAGTGTGTCTTTACCATGGTTATTCTTAGATGGAGGAACTACAGTAGATTTGCCAGTGGATGCGAGTACCGTTGTCGATAATTTCAGTGGTAGGCTAGCTGACACAGGTGATACTGAATTAACGATTCCTTTCCTCAGTTATTTAGAAGAGTATTTGCCTGAATTTTTCAGTGATCGAGTTTCTCTTAGTGCTTTTGAAGGGAGCGGTTCTATTTTTAGCGATGCAGCTAAAACCAATGAACTTTCTGAATTCGAGTGGTCTTACAACTCTGTTAACGATATTGTTACTGTAGATGGTTACGATTTCAACAATATTGAAACCTGTTTAGTTGGTACATGTTATCTAACGGGTAACGGTGAAGTGTCCGCTACTTTGGCAACACTATTCAATCCCACTGTTAATGCTGAACTGAGGTTTGATCTGAGCCAAACAGCTACACCTGTGTCCTATAACATACCAGTAGAACCGGGTGTTCAAGTTACAATCCCGCCAACACTTGACATGGCATCTGTACCCGAATCTGTATCCTCGTTAGCCGTCAATTCTGAAACCGAATCTGTACCGGAACCTGCCACATTGTTCGGGTTATTTGGCTTGGCTGGTTTCTTCGCCGCCAAACGCAAACGAGCGAAAGTGAGTTAGATTACGCGATATTGCTGTTCTGGGAGTCGCTTGACTCCCTTTGACTTGTGAGGGTTTGATTGTCACAAGTGAATGGTCTAGTTTTTATAAAAATATTTTTTCAGATTTATGATTAATTATTAAAGTAAGATTTTGCAGCACTGGTAATAAATTCCCCAGTTATCGTGAGGTGGGCAAGAGCAATAAACGATAATATCAGCATTTCAAGGTTTATAAGTCTTGCCCACCCTACATAAAATCGGCTTACCCTTGACTGGTGCAAGAGCTAACAAATTAGTGACTAAGTATGCAAAAGCCGAAAAAATCAACTGGACATTATGGCTGGCATCAAGATTGAGTCAATCACATGAATAACACCGTTATCCGCTAGGATATCGGGCTTGACAATAATAGCCTGATTCACTTTATAACCACTAGATGTATCGATCGCTAATACTGAGCCTTCCATGGTTGGCACTTCTTTTAACTCGACCAGGTTATCGCTTCTGACATCTCCGGAGACAACATGATAGGTAAGAATTTTCTGGAGTTTGGGGATATCCTGCAAGAGTGTGTCTAAGGTTCCCTCTGGCAGTTTCGCAAATGCCTCATCAATAGGGGCAAATATGGTATAGGGACCAGGACTCTTGAGAGTATCGACTAAATTGGCAGCCTCAACCGCCTTGACTAGGGTGTTGAACGAACCAGCGTTGATGGCAGTCTCGACAAGATTGGGCATGAGTTTGATCGGGTTTTGAATGAATCTCCTGTTTAGGAATACAATAGTTTGGTTCAAACTAACATCTTTCAAAGGTTAGAATTATTTCTCAAACCGTTCCATAAAACAATCGGCAATGCGTCGCGCTGCACCGGATTGACCCATACGACGACGACCATTTTCGGCAATCAGTTGTAAGCGATCTGGGTCTCGCAACAACTGTTGGAGGACTTGGGCGACTCGCTCGGGTTGTTCGACTAAAATTAAGGATGGTCCTAATAGTCGCGTTTGCGCTTCGGCAAAAGCTGGGGTGTATTGAGGACCTGTTCCTGGAATTGCGATCGCAGGTTTTCCTAGTCCGACAAATTGTTCGGTTGCGGTTCCCGCCATGGCAATGCAGCAGTCGGCTTTGAGCAGACAAAGGGTATAGTCGTCTTGGGTTAATATCAAAGTGCCATTCTGATTGGTTAACGCGATCGCACTCGGGTCATTCAACTTCAGGTTCACATTGATGTCTTCCAGAGGCTGCTGACGCCATCCATACCCTATCAACGTTTCTTGTAAGGGTTCAAGACTTAAAGCGGGTGCGATCGCGCCGAGAAACACCACTGATCGTTGCTTATAAGCCTCCAATAACCCATTTGCGGCTAGGGCGATTTTCTGCCAATTCTGGTAGGCTTCTGGCATTCTCGAACCCGGTAATAATGCAACAATCAAAGGACGCTGCATTTCTTTTTGTTCAGCATCGGGTTCATAGAATATCGGTTCTGGGTGTTCCGGTTCAATCCCATCCATCATCGGGTTCCCTAAATCCAATGCCGGAATTGACCATTTTTGCAAAATTTCTGTTGTCAGTTTATCTCTAGGAAACACCGCCTTGCATCGCTTGCGACTCATCAACCAACGTTCCCACGGCAAATACACCGAACCAGACCATCCTTCGCGACGCTTACGATTGGGTAACCATCCCGCTTCATCCCGCAGATAATACTCCGATTTAGCCGTTCCCACAAAGGCGTAGGGGGCACCACTTAACCACGCAAACAAAAGCGGGACAATATCCCCCACCGCTAAAATAATCCCGCCGCGTTTCGCCCAACGGCGAACCGCTTTCAATTGCGCCCATGTCAATTTCAACAAACCACTCTGCACATCGCGCAGCAGGTGACGCCCTTCCATATAGATAAAACCACCAGAGGGCATGGTTTGCACAGGTCCAACAATCGGAATATCCAATTGCCGATAGGCTGCACCTTCACCCACTAATGGCAATGCGGCTAATTCGGGCGCATCTGGGCTAGCGTTGAGTTCCTGTAAAATTCGGACAGCAATGACATCTTCTCCGTGCCCGTTGCTGATGCACAGCAGTTGCATAGTTTGGTTATCGGTGATTTGGTAATATCACTATTAATTTACCGGAAATAATGGGTCTAAAGTCCCGTCCTTCTAGGGCGGTGAGGATGTCAAAATATAGCAGAGGCACAATTTCCGACGGCAGCAGAACGGATTCGATGCATTGGACAAGTGGCTGGATGGAAGGGTGAAGTCGTAATTGCGTCACCATCCCTGATGCCAGACAGTTGGAGTTTGCCCTACAATTTAGAACAGAATTGGGTGGTCGATTCTACCCGCATCCGCCAGGAATTAGGTTATGTTGAACCCGTCCTCTTAGCAGAAGCACTGAAGTGTACCATTGAGTGAGAACGAATTCACTTGCCTGAAACCGTTTCCTCAGCAGCAGCACCAGAATTGCTGGACTATGATACTGAGGATGCAATCCTAGCTCAATTGGCAACGATTAGGAGTTTGTAGGATAAGTACAACGGCGATTGCGTTAAAACAGGAGTAAACCCCTGCCCTAGTGACAATGAACCAGCCCAACAATCTCGGTCTGGAGAGTTCCAATCATTTTTTGATAGTGAATCATTCGCCTAAATTATCCCCGGAGTCGGACAAACTAAACACAGAGACATTAGATTCAGGTGTCTCGCCTGAACCATCCAAATCATCAATGACATCGGCTTTAGGTATCCCATCTGAAAAGCCAAAATTATCAATGACTGAAAAATGTGGGTTAAATAATCAGTTATCAATTGTTGATCCGCGTCGTCGGAATGGTTTAATTATCTATAAACGTTATCACGCCGAGTTTGCTGGACCGGGTGCCGCCGTCGGTGGAATATTTGATCATGATTGTCGGCAAGTGATACCTGTGGGGGATATGAAGTTGCTCACCCCAGAATCAGCCGATGAGCGAAAACGTGCTTGTTTAATTCGCCGCCAGTGGGCGCAACTGACGATACAAATAACCAATCATCCCACATCAGCCAAACGTGCTCAGAAGATTCTGAGTCAGTTTGAGGGCTTTTTTGATGCCGAAACAATTGCCAAAATACCTGACGAAGCCTTTGCCCTATTGGTGGGTGTATTTCCTTATACAATTCAGATGATTCGAGATTCGCCAAGGAACTAAGTAGGGTCTGCTGAATAAGTGTTGTGGTGAGGGGGAGTGGGGGAAGCGGGGGAAGACTTCGGCGTGAGCGCGGACCCCTGAGCCTGTCGAAGTTCAGTCGAACGCTGGGGAAGCTGGGGGAGCAAGGGTACATTGGTTGAGTTTATTTCCACCAACCTCCTTAATAATGCTCCAGATGAGGATATTACGTTTTGTGAATATTGGACTCATCCGAATCAAACACCAATGATACAACTTACTGGCTGAGTTAAAACAATATTAAACTCATGATCGAGTAACCATGAATCATTCCTCCAATCCAGTTCTGGAGAGTTCCAATCCTTCCTGGATAGTAAATTCTTCACCTAAATTATCCCCGGAATCGGAAACTCTAAGTACAGAAACATCAGGTTCAGGTTATCCACCCAAACCCCCTAAATCATTAATAATTGAAGAATTTGGCTTCAATAATCAGTTATTAGTGGTTGATTCGCGTCGTCGAAATGGTGTAATTCTCTGGAAACGTTATCATGCCGAATTTGCTGGACATGGCGCTGCTTTTGGGGGCATATTGGATCAGGATTGTCGGAAAATAATACTTGTGGGTGATTTAAAGCTGCTCACTCCAGCATCAGCCCAGGAGCGACAACGAGCTTATTTAATTCGCTGCCAGTGGGCGCAACGGACTGGACACATCACGGGTTACCCAACACCAGCCAGACCCGCCCGGAATATTTTGAGTCACTTTAGGGAATTTTTTAACGCCGAAACCATTGCCCAAATGCCAGACGAAACCCTGGCTCTTTTGGTTGAAGCCTTGGCGCTGTTAGTTGGGGTATTGCCTCATACCATTCAGATGATCATCCGAGATTCGCCAAGGCATCATTCCTTGCTCGTAAATTCTTCGCCTAATTTATCCCCGGACTCGGAAACTCCAAGTACAGAAATATCGGGTTCAGCTAATCCACCACAATCACCCAAAAAGTCGCTAATAGTAACAATGCCTGGAAAAAATTTTTGGTTAAATAATCAGTTATTAATCGTTGATCCGCGTCGTCGAAATGGTGTAATTCTCTGGAAACGTTATCATGCCGAATTTGCTGGACCTGGCGCTGCCGTTGGGGGGATATTTGATCAGGATTGTCGGCTCATGATACCTGTGGGAGAGTTGCAGTTGCTTACTCCGGAATCAGCCGATGAGCGCAAACGAGCTTATTTAATTCGCCGCCAATGGGTGCAGTTAACTAGACAAATAACCAGTCATTCAACACCTGCACAACGAGTCCAGCAAATTCTGAATCAGTTTTTGGGCTTCTTTGGCGCCGAAACAATTTCCCGAATGCTAGATGAAACCTTTGCCCTGTTGGTAGAAGCTCTTGCCATGTTGGTTGGGGTATCTCATCATACCGCTAAGAGGGTAATCCGAGATTGGTTAGAACAGCAATCTTAGAAATGATTCAAATGAGGTTAAGTTATATAAATGTTCCTCAAACTCTGACCAATGACCAATGACCACGGAACGAATTGTCAAAAGTGGCTCAGGTTGGCGTCTAGGTTGGAATCCTCAGGCAACTCATTATCAGGGGTTAGTGGGTACAGATGAGTGGGCAATCGAGCTGACTCAGGCGGAGTTAGACGATTTTTGCCGATTGTTAGCACAACTTGCTCAAGCCATTGAAGACATCGCTGATGAGTTGGTCGATGAGGAGAAAATCACCTGTGAAGCCGAAAGTGATTTGCTCTGGATGGAAGTGGAAGGTTATCCGTCTGCCTATACACTACGCTTGATTTTGAACCAGGAACGTCGTTGTGAGGGGAGTTGGCAAGCCACAGCCGTTCCCGGTTTGCTGCAAGCAACTCAGTCTCTAAAAGTCTTTTGAGAGAGTTCCAGAGGGGGCTATGAATGGGAAAGATACCTGAGGTGTGTGTAGGGGCGACCCGCTTGCATCAATGATCAACTCGAATCCACTCCATGACATTGGGTCGCCCTTTCCTGTCGATGAGAGCCTGTTGGGTTTCCTGGCGTCACAACCTACAGGATTTTTTGTTCTGACTGCTTCCCCTCAAACCCTTGTATGAGAACGTGTTTCTGGAAAGTTGTTAAAATGATGAATCTTATGATAATCTAGGAAAGGTTTCACGGGGCGTAGCGCAGCTTGGTAGCGCACCACTTTGGGGTAGTGGGGGTCGTGGGTTCAAATCCCGCCGCTCCGATCGCAAGACCAAAATTGACCCTAGGGATTTTGATGTCTCTAGGGTTAATTCATGGTTAAGGATTCATGACTCAAACCGAAAAATCTTACCAGAACCTTAACAAAAAAACTCCCCAGTTCTGTGCTTGAATGGCGATAATAGAAACGCGGCGGTAATAGCGCTCTGTGCAATGTACACCAATCCGATTCAAGAGAGGCGTGAGCAATGGCAACGTTAACCATGTCCCAGCGTGATTTGTCGGCTTTCACGAAACAGGATATTGCTGAATTAGCAGGACGTTTAGAACAGGACGAATATGACAATGCGTTTGCGGGGCTCGATGACTGGCATTTGCTGCGGGCGCTAGCCTTCCAACGTCCGGAGTTAGCAGAACCCTACCTCTACTTGCTAGACCTAGAAGCGTATGATGAAGCGTGAATAAGTCGCGGCGAGTATTGATAGGTATAGGCGGTGGTATCGCCGCCTATAAAGTTTGTCAGGTTATTTCCACTCTGTTTCAGGCTGGGGTGCAAGTTCGGGTGATTCTCACCCAAGCGGCTCAAGAATTTATCACCCCCCTGACTATTTCCACCCTCTCGCGCCATCAGGCGTATACCGATCGCCTATTTTGGCAACCGATTCACGATCGCCCCGTTCATATCGAGTTGGGCGAATGGGCTGATTTATTCGTGATTGCCCCCCTTACTGCTAACACGTTGGGCAAGTTAGCTCACGGTTTAGCCGATAATTTATTAACCAATACCGTTCTCGCCTCCCATTGTCCCGTACTCCTTGCCCCAGCGATGAACACGGATATGTGGGAACAGCAGGCAGTACAACGGAATTGGCAAAACCTATTGAGCGATTCCAGGTATCATACGGTGGGACCCGATGCCGGACGATTGGCGTGCGATCGCGTGGGTGCAGGGCGCTTGGCAGAACCCTCCGAGATTCTCGCTGCTATTTATTCGGTGTTATACACAGGCGGTAAGCGGGATTTAGTCGGCAAACAGGTTTTAATTAGTACCGGTGGCACCAGAGAACATTTAGACCCTGTGCGCTTTATTGGCAATCCCTCTACGGGTAAGATGGGATTGGCATTGGCACAAGCCGCCAAACATCGCGGTGCCAAAGTGGTGTTAGTTCATGCGCCTCTAACCGAACCCATTCCCCCCGATATTCAGGCAATTTCCGTTGTCAGTGCGGCTGAAATGCGTCAGGTCATGTTATCTTATTTCCCTGAAGCGGATCTGGTAATCATGGCTGCCGCCGTCGCCGATGTCAAACCTGCCGATCATACTTCAGAGAAATTACCCAAAGCCCAGCTTCCCACTGCCTTAGCTTTAGAACCTGTACCCGATATTTTGGCAGAGTTAGGACAGCGCAAACAAACTCATCAACAGTTAATCGGGTTTGCAGCACAAACTGGTGATATTGTCAAGCCTGCATTAGAAAAATTAAACGCCAAGAATTTAGACGCGATCGCCGCCAATCCTATTGATCAGCCGAATGTTGGATTTGCCAGCGATACCAATCAAGCCATTTTCATTGATAAACAGGGACGCCAGGAGTCGGTTCAACCGTGCAGCAAACTTGAACTCGCCCACGCCTTGCTTAATTTTATACGTTTGTAGTAGGCACTTTAGTGCCTCAAAATGCTTGATTTCCCAGCACTAAAGTGCTGACTACGAACAGCCTTATTCATGAATATCTCGTCCTTCCGCAATAAGTAAAATAACCCGTTCCTCCTCATCTTTTAACGGTTTAAGCGAAAAATCCATGCGAACCATGATGCTTTCCTGTTTGCGAAACTGAACATCCTGTCGCACCAAATCACCATTAGCCGCCTTTTTAATCGCCGCTTTTAACCACTCCTGTATAGAGGGGCAGTGATTCCAACACTCCAGTTTCCATACGGGTAAACCGAGTAAATCATCTAATTTATAGCCACTCGCATTTAATGCCGTTTCATTGATATCCACAATCAATCCTTCTGGAGTCAGCAACATCATGGATTGAAAGGTTTGATTGAAAATTCCCCGGAAACGTCGTTCACTATCCTGGAGTTTTTTGAGAATTTGTCCCCGTTCAATCCCGTAACGAATCGTTTTCACTAATAAGGGAATGGTAATATCATCCTTAAGTAAATAATCTTGCGCCCCATGCGCCATTGCTCCTAGGGCTAATTCTTCGTCATTATTTCCCGTTAACACAACAATGGGCAGATAGGGAATTGCCTCTCGGAATTCGGTAACGGTTTCTAAGCCATCAGTATCAGGAAGATTCAGGTCTAACAAAACTACATCAATGGGGAGATTTGTACAACTCTCAATCGCATCAGCGAGTCGTTCAACATGATGAAGTTGCCATTCGGTTGGGTCTAAACGAGAAAATCGATGACGCTGCAAGCGAGCATCACTAGGGCTATCCTCCACTAATAGAACATGAATTAGGTGTTTGTCCATAGGACGGGTCTCACTCCGAGGGCAATTGAACTGCCGCTAACCAAAATTCTTCCAATAGCCGAACCATTCGCATAAACTGTTGAATATCGATAGGTTTGGTAATATAGCAGTTGGCATAACGTTCATAAGACTTGAGTATATCCTCTTCATCTTCCGAGGTTGTGAGAACGATCACGGGAATCCGTTTGAGCGTGGGGTCTGATTTGACCGAGGTTAATACTTCTTGACCATCCATTCCCGGTAAATTCAGATCTAACACAATCAAATCTGGACGAGGAGTGTTAGCATAATCTCCTTGCTGGAGTAAGTAGTCTAGGGCGGTTTCCCCATCTTCTACCCAATGCAAGTTGTTGGCAATTTTAGCTTGCTTAAAGCTGATCTGGATCAGATTCGCGTCACTGGGGGAATCTTCCACCAGTAAAATTTCAATGGGTCTAAATCTATAATGGCTGCTCATCGGAGGATATCAAATAGGGAAGGGTGAAGAAAAATGTGCTACCAACTCCAGGTTGAGATTCCACCCAAATCTGTCCACCGTGGCGTTCGACAATTTTCTTACAAACGGCTAAACCGATACCTGTACCCGAAAACTCGCGCCGGGTATGGAGACGTTTGAAGATGACAAAGATACGGTCGAGGTATTTGGGTTTAATCCCAATTCCATTATCCTTGACCTGAAACAGCCATGCATTCTCTCTTAATTGTGCCTCAATCTGGATGTGAGGGGGGCGATCGCGGCAGAATTTGATCGCGTTGGCGATGAGATTTTGAAACAGTTGGATCACTTGAGTGGGATCAGCCTGAACCGTGGGGAGGGAATCGTGGCTAATCGTCGCTTGGCTTTCTGCGATCGCGATCTGTAAATTCTCACTCACCTGACGCAGTATAGCATTACAATCGGTCGGTTTCCCCTCTGGTGGACGAGTCCCCAGGCGAGAATACATCAGCAAGGCTTGAATTAACTGGCGCATTCGGGTTGCACCATCAATGATAAACGCCATATAGTCTTGGGCGGATTCATCCAGTTGATCCAGGTAGTCTTGTTGTAAAAGTTGGGTATAACTTGCCACAGCGCGTAACGGTTCCTGCAAATCGTGGGAAGCAATATAGGCAAATTGTTCCAATTCTTGATTAGAACGTTGCAATTCCTGGGTCAGTTGTTTAAGTTTTGCTTCCGCATCGCGACGTTCAGCAATTTCCGCTTGTAGGACGTTATTCATGGCGCTTAAGGCTTGGGTGCGTTCTTCGACTCGCCGTTCTAATTCTTCTCGTGCATTTTGTAAGATATGTTCTGCTTGTTTTTGCAGGGTGATATCTTGAGACATTACCATCCCAGCAAAAATTTCACCTTGCTCATTTTTCACCGGAAGCGTATACACTTGATGGGTGCGATCGGCAAATGTCATTTCCGATATATTGGTTTCTCCGGCTAAGGCTGACTGATACAGAGGTTCGATGATTTTACAAACATCGGGTGATAAGACATCTGTAATCGTTTTTCCTTTTAACTGTTCAGGTTCAAAGCCGCCAGCCCTTACCCCCTCGCCTTCTGCTAACAAGAAGCGTAACTCTCGATCAAATAATAGAACCGAACCATTAGGAAAATTTTGCGTCAGGGTTCGATAAAGTCCCTCACTTTTACGTAAAGCGATTTCTGTGCGTTTGCGTTCGGCAATTTCCGCCTGTAATGAATGATTAAGTTCCGCTTGTTTTTGCCACAGACGAGCATTTTTAATCGAAATCGCGGCTTGGGCTGATATTAGATTTAACAGTTCAACTCGTTCGGGCGTAAATGCCGCGATCGCTAAATTATTTTCTAGATAAAACAGTCCAATCAATTGTCCTTGATTTAGCAGGGGCGCACAGACGATAGATTGGGGTTGATTGTGCTGAATATAGGCATCGGTAATAAATCTATCCTCAGACGTGGCATCGTTTAAGACTAAAATGTCTTGCGTCCGGCTGACATAATGGATAATCGTGGTGGGAATATCTTGGCTGGTTTCTAAGGGAATCGATTGCAAGACAGCAATACTATCTAAATCCCCCCGACACGTTGCTTCAATCCGTAACTGTCCCTCCCAATCCAATAGTAAAGCGCCTTGTGTCGCGCCAGCATTTTCGATTAAAATTTTCATTAAGCTAATCAGCAACTTATCGAGGGCAATTTCACTAGAAAGCGCTTGGAATGTTTTAATAATCGTGGTCAAGTCTAGCACAGCGGCAAGATGACTCCCCGAAACTGAGTCCGTATGTGAATTGGTAAGTGTATCTTTGATATTAACCGAGGTTAAGGCGTCGGTAAATAAGCCAGAATAAGTCTTCTCTAAATCTTCAACCTTTCGCTTGGCACCCCAATGTTGATAACCATGGCGTGCTTTTTGCATGTAGAGTTGAGCAAACTTTACCTTACCTTTACTCAACCAAAACTTGGCGGCTAGTTCATTTCCTAAAGCTTCATGGTGAATAAAGCCATTGGTTTTGGCTAAGTCAATGGCTTGATCATAGAGATCCATTGCTTTTTCCGTTTGACCAGAAATCCGTGCCATTTCTGCATTAATTAATACATAGTTATGCCGAAAATTTTCTGGACAATTGTCTGCCCAACCTTTCATCTGAACTTGAGCAATAATCAAGGTTTGCCAATAATCAGCTTGTTGACTCTCCGCCGCCTGAGGATAGAGTGCGGTTAGAATCAGGGATATATAAAAATTATGTTCAGCTTGGATGTATAAACCACGAATAAAGGGCAGGTATTTTTCGGCTGATTTAATCCAATTAAGTGCTGCTTCGGGTTGGTTGTAGAGATAAAGAACCCAGGCTTTAATACTGTAAAATGTACAAAGACCACCAAACGTCTGATAAGTATGGCAGCTAGCTAAATAATTGGCTTCACTCATCTCATCAGTATCAAACACCTCTTTCGCTTCCGTTCGTCCACATAAATTTCCAATAGGCAGTTTACAGGCTAAAATCATGTCTGTTACCCATTGGTTTTGAGTTTTGCGGCTAAAGTGCAAAAATGTATCAGCTTGGGTAAGGACATCGGTTAAGCTTGAGCCTTGATTGAAGGCATTATGAAATTGATTGTTTAAGATATAGCCAACATATTGAAAATCCCCAGCGTCCATTCCCGCCTGATAAGCTTCATGATTAATCGACTCAGCACATTGAATCGGCTTGACCCAGGAATTCAAAAATGTCGCCAAGAAATGATGGGTGCGACTGATATAAATTGGATGATTAAACGTTTTGCTCAGTTGACAAGCCAGTAAACCAAAGGCATACCCAGACTGATAATCTCCCCAAAGGGAACCTAGGAGTAATCCATAATTGGAATAGCCTTTAGCTGATTCAGGAGCATTACCATATTGTAGGGATAAATTGACGAGTTTTACCGTAACCCACGCATAACTATCTTGATCAAAGAAATAGGTGGGCGGATCGAGACTTAATAGTAAATTGACTGCCGCTTTTGTCACCCTGTCGGTCATGTAGGGTAAATCAATTAGACTGGCAATGTGCCGAGTTCCTAAATTTCGTTTTAATTCAGATAATTCACGATTTAAGCCGCTTTTTACATTAGTGTCGGGAAAATCGATACCGATTTTTTTTAGGGCTTGGCGTCCGACTTTAATGGCTTCTTTATAGTTGGCTAGCATGGTATGCTGAACAATAAGCAGGTTATACAGTTCAGCCTGTTCTATAACGGATTTAGCTTGAATTAAACTCTGATGAATTAAATGCTGTGATGATTCAAAGTCACCATTCAGATATTCAACTTCAGCGAGTTCCTTATGAAGTTTTAAGGTTAATGAATACTGGTCAGTCCAGCTTGTTTCACTTAAGGTGAATAGTCCGTAGTTTAGGTAATCTCTAGCGGCGGTATAAGCCGTTGCTGACTTCGCTTTTTTGGCAGCCGCTAAGTTTAACCGAGTTAATTCAAGTCGTTCGTGAGTCGTGGTAATCGCGTAAGCTTTCCAATTGAGATGATCAACAATATCAAAAATTCGCTCATATTTTTGATAGGGGGATAGCTGGCCAAGCAACAGCCGACCAATGCGCCAGTGAACGGTTTCTTTTGATGCTTTATCCATTAAAGCATCAACCGCTTGTTGTACGCGATCGTGCGAAAACTTATAATATTGAATTAAATGAAAATAGTTTTGCGATTTTTTCGTCTGAGGTTCAATTAATCCTAACTGAATGGCTGAATATAAATCATCCCAGGTTTCATTCGGAGTTTTCTCATGAATTTTGGCAAGTAAATCGAGTTGAAAATGATTTCCGATACAAGCGGCTAAACTTAAAACATGTTGAGTGCTTTCCGGAAGTTTTTTCAACTTGCCAATCATCAACTCCACCACGTTATCTGTAATCGCCGTTTCTTCAATCCGGTCGATATCCCAAGTCCACTGACCAGAACCTTCCTTGGTAGAAGAACTAAATAAAATCAGATTCTCCTGGGCAAGGGTTTTGATAAATTCTTTAATAAAAAAAGGATTTCCTGCAGTTTTACGAACTATGAGTTCTGCTAAAGCAGTAACAGATTGAGCATCTCTGTGTAAAGTTTCGGAGATTAACTCAATAACCTGTTCCCGGTTCAGGGGGGTTAAGATAATTTGGTTGAGAATAACGCCAAGACTACAAATTTTATCGAAGCTAATCATTAAAGCATGATTCGGCTCAACTTCATTGTCTCGATACGCACCAATGAGGAATAGATGGTAGATTGGGTCATCTGTCAAAATAAATTCCAGCAACTTTAGGGTAGCTGCATCAGCCCATTGTAAATCATCTAAAAAAATGACTAAAGGATGTTCAGGTTTACAGAAAACCCGCATGAAGGCTTGAAAGACTAAATGGAAGCGATTTTGGGATTCAGCCAATCCTAATTCAGCTCCTTCAGGCTGAGTACCAATAATCAGTTCAACTTCTGGAATGACCTGGATAATAATTTGTCCATTGCGACCTAATGCTTCCAGTAATATTTTTCGCCATTCCCTAAGTTTTGCTTCACTTTCAGTTAAAATTTTTCGGATTAATTTGGAGAAGGCATTAACCAAAGCTGAATAAGGAGTATTGCGTTGAAATTGATCAAATTTTCCAGTAATAAAATAACTATTTTCCTGGATAATCGATGGGCGAATTTGCTGGATTAGAGCGGACTTACCAATGCCAGCATCACCCGTAATCAGAATAATTTCACTCAACCCTTTTTGGGTATTTATTGCCCCTTGCCCCTTTTGGAAACAAGCGATGCGAAAAAAAGCGGCGAGGAGGGCTTGAGTTTCACGTTCCCGACCATAAAGTTTTTGGGGAATTTGCAATGTTTTCCCCAGATCTTGACATCCAAGGGGGAATTCTTTTATTTTACCAGTTGTTTTTAATTTCTCTAAACAATACTCTAAATCTGCCTTGAGTCCTACCGCACTTTGGTATCGCTTTCGCGGTATTTTTTCCAATAGTTTCATAACAATATTGGAAATGGCTTGAGGACAAACTTTGTTTAGCGTTAATTCCTCCTCGTCCCCAGCTTCTCCAGCGCCCTTATCTTTTTCCTCAACACTATTTGACTGCAACGTTACATGAGGGGGGAGAGGCTGTTGAGCCAGATGGCAATAAATCAACTCCATGGGTTCACCTTTATCGAAAGGAAGATGATGGGTTAATAGTTCATAAAGAGTGACACCTAAGGAATAAAAATCCGTGCGGTAATCTAGAGGGCAATCCATCCGTCCAGTTTGCTCGGGTGATAAATAGGCTAATGTTCCCTCTACACTAGACGATTGTTTTAGCGAATGATTTTCGCTAGATACGCGAACCGCGATACCAAAATCAATAATTTTGAGTTGTCCCGTTACCGGATTGAAAATAATATTTGATGGATTAATATCTTTATGAATTATATTAGCGGCATGGATTTGACCTAAGCCTTCTGTAATCTTAATCGCAATGTCCAGAATATCGGACAGTGAAAATTTTGTTGTATTGAGTAATACGTTTAATGATTCTCCACCAATGTCTTCAAATATGATCACCAACCTATTCTGATAATCGAGTAAGTCGTAGGCGTGAATGACACCCGCCAGTTGCCAGTTATGAGTAATTTCATATTCAGTTTTATAGCGGTTAAGTTCTTCAGACGTAGGATAGTCGGGTTGGAGAAGTTTCAAAATAACAGGTTGAGTATCGACCTGTCGGATTCCCCGATAGACTATAGAATTAGAGCTTTCGTATATTTTGGAGAGAATCTGGTAACCCGGAAGGATAATCACGGTGGGATTTCCCTATTAGTGCGCTGTTCCAGACGTAGGAATGGTACGTCTATCTAAAAACGGTAGCATTTTGATGGGAAAGTGTCTCTTTTTTTATAGGATCAGTGGTAGGTGTTAGGTTTTTTAGCTGCCAACAGACAATTGACACCCTACACCCTTGCTCAACCGAGCTTTTCACCTTAAGTTGACACCAATCAGCCCTCACCCCCAGCCCCTCTCCCAAGCTTGGGAGAGGGGAGTCAGAAGGGAGTAGGAAGAGAGGGGAGGGATGATAAACGCACAATCAATCACCCGATCCTTGTCGGAGGTGCTGACTACGCGGAACGTAAGGATTGGGTTTGCCAGTGACGCTGTTGAAGCTGGTGCATGTGGTTAAAGAGTTGCCAGCAGTAAGATTCGCTTAGCCCACAAGTAATAGCCCCACGCAGCACAACATTAAAATACCAATCGTTCGGTGCTAATTCTTCGGCTAATTTTTCCACAACCACATAAGTCCGGACATTGTGATAGATTCGTCCTTGACAAGACACTTCTACGGTTTCTCGTCGATAGCCACCACGGGGTACTTCTTCCCGGTGATCAAGAGGATCACTAAATCGCTCAGGTAAGCGGTATAAGACGCCTTCAACCATTGCGTTTACATCGGGGACGATATCTAGTACACCACAGTTACGCCGTGCTGATTTGCGGTTAAATCCCAGTCTATATCCTTTGAGAACGGCTGAACCTAGGACGAAAGCATGAGTACTTTCACCTAGCGATCGCTTTAAATCAACCGGACACATACAGGAGCCATAGGCAAAGTAGTAAAAGGTTGGCTCAGTCTGGGGGAACTGTAGCACATTAGCTACGGGTGAAGACGGTTCAAGAGACGGTGAGGGTGAATCTTGGCGATCGCGCGGCTGAGTTGTCATCGCTGGCTAAAGACTACAATACTAAACGGCAAAGGTAATATATTTTCAACGAAGTCAGCAGAACGAACTGTAGCCGATTTTTCAGTTACGGGTTTGGGGTAGTAGAGACTTAGCATACTACGTCTGGGAAGCTGGGGGAGATGGGGGAGTCATAGAATTCCTTCATAGTCAAAGTTCCCATTTTCAGTGCCATTGTACTGAGGATAGTCACGATGAAACATGAGCAGGTGTTGATTCGTCAAACGAGTTACCCTCAACTGGCGAGAAGAATCACACTTGACATCTGTGAATGGGGTATTAACAGAGCTAGACGGAATTCCCGATGAATCGCCAGTAGTATAATACAAAGGTCTGAGGTTGAAAGACTTCTCGGATCTGCCCGACACTTATGGCTGATAAATAAACTGATGAAGTCCTGCTTATTTTATATGGTTAACCTGAAGCGGCGTCTAGGCATAGCGCTGATACTGCCAATTAGCCTGATGGGAGCGATCGCGCTTCCGACTCCCCTCAAAGATGCCCAAGCCCAAACTGGAGATGGACGTGCTATCACGGTTCGGGCAGATGTTCAAGAAGCGAATTCCCAAACGGGTGTTGTCACAGCGCGGGGGAATGTACAAATTGATTATCCGGCTCGCCAAATTCAAGCAACGGCGGCTCAAGCCCAATATTTTAGTCGAGAACGGCGCATTGTTCTCACGGGGAATGCTTACGTTTTGCAACAAGGCAATAGTCTGCGCGGTGAAACGATTACCTATTTAATTGATGAAGGGCGCTTTGTTGCTCTACCCAAAACTGAACAACAGGTTGAATCCATCTATATTGTGTCTGATCCAGAAGCTCCAACTCAACCTGTCGCGCCGCCTGTAACTCCTCCCTTTAATCCAAAACCTGTGTTCAAAACTCCAGTAAGTGATCCATAATTGTTATTTGTCATTTGTTATTCGTTAGAAAACAGGCTAACTTAACATTTAGTCGGGGCGGGTTTAGTTACATCTGGGTGACAGCCAATGATAGTCGTTAAACCAGCCCCTACAGACGAAAAACTCGGTTGGGGCGGGTTTAGTTATATCTGGGTAAACAGGAAACGATAGTCGTAAAACCTGCCCCTACCACAGATGCCATGGTATGTCTCTATACCATCACCAAACTTGCCAACTGAGGTAGCTATTCTTGAAAATCGTTTTAGAGAATATTCATAAATCCTATAACAAAAAGTCTATCGTTAACCGCGTCAATCTATCGGTGGCACAAGGAGAAGTTGTAGGGCTGCTAGGTCCAAATGGTGCGGGAAAAACGACCACATTTTACATTGCTATTGGTCTAGAAAAACCAAATCAAGGCACAGTATGGTTAGATGATAATGACATCACCAAGCAGCCGATGCACCAGCGGGCGCGTTTTGGGATTGGCTATTTGGCACAAGAACCCAGTATATTTCGTAATCTGACCGTTCGGGATAATCTTCGACTGGTGCTAGAGCAAACGGGTGTACCCCGTCAAGAATGGCGCTGGAGGTTACGAACGTTGATCGAAGAGTTTGGCTTGGAAAAAGCAGCGAATACGATTGGGAGGCGGGTTTCTGGGGGTGAACGCCGTCGCACAGAATTGGCAAGGGCGTTAGCTTCAGGCGTAGAAGGACCCAAGTTTTTATTCTTGGATGAACCCTTTGCTGGGGTTGATCCGATTGCTGTGTCTGAGATTCAGAAAATCATCGCCCGGTTGCGCGATCGCGAAATTGGCGTTTTAATTACGGATCATAATGTTCGCGAAACCCTAGCCATCACCGATCGCGCCTATATCATGCGAGATGGGCAAATTTTGGCATCGGGTAGTGCTGAAGAACTTTACAACAACCCGTTGGTGCGACAATATTACTTAGGTGATGAGTTTCAAAAATAATCCTGGCTGTTTCTCGATGTTTCGTAAATAGCCCTCAAACCCTTCCATAAACAAATGACGAATGACAAATGACGAATGACGAATAACAAATGACGAATGACAAATGACGATCCGTAAATCTCTACCTCTTTTCTCCTTCATTCCTGGCGTATCGGTGATGGATCGTTATATTATCACCGAACTCATTCCCCCATTTTTATTTGGTATGGGAATGTTTTCCTCAGTGGGGGTAACGATTGGTAGCTTATTTGACTTGATGCGGAGAGCGGTGGATGAAGGACTACCCGCCACATTGGTGCTGAAAGTGCTGCTGTTGAGTTTACCTCAGTTCATGGCGTATGCTTTTCCTACATCTGTCCTGTTAGCCACCTTATTGACTTACAGCCGTCTGTCTAGCGACAGTGAACTAATCGCGTTGCGAAGCTGCGGGGTGAGTATTTATCGCCTAGTGCTACCCGCGTTATTACTGAGTTTGATTGTTACTGGCATTACCTTTGGATTTAATGAATACGTAGTCCCTGCCTCTAACTATCAAGCCACGATAACCTTAGAAAAAGCATTAGGAGAAGAAAAACCCACCTTCAAAGAGCGCAATATCTTCTATCGAGAATATGGGGAGGATAAGACACTCAAGCGCTTATTCTACGCTCAAAATTTTGATGGTGAGCGGATGAAGGGCTTAACCATTCTCGACTGGTCTCAGCAAGGTCTTAACCAAATTGTCACCGCTAATTCCGCAATATGGAATATAGCGCAAAGCACTTGGGATTTCTATAACGGTACGATTTATTTAGTGTCACCGGATGCCTCCTACCGTAACATCGTGCGGTTTGAACACCAACAACTACAATTACCTCGCATTCCCTTGGATTTGGCGAGAAAAGACCGCGATTACGATGAAATGAACATCACTCAAGCCAGAGAACGCCTAGAGTTAGAGCGCCAGAGTGGGGATGAGGAGGACATTCGCAAACTCAAAATCCGCATCAGTCAAAAATTTGCCTTACCCTTTGCTTGCGTTGTTTTTGGCTTAGTTGGGGGATCATTAGGCAATCAACCTCAGCGTACCAGTAAAGCGACAGGCTTTGGGATTAGCGTGTTAGTGATTTTCGCGTATTATATGCTAATGGCGATCGGAGATGCTCTAGGATTAAGTAATTACCTCCCCCCCTTAATCTCTGCGTGGTTGCCCAATCTGATGGGGTTTGCGGTTGGCGGATTTTTATTAATTCGAGCCGCCCGATAGTAGGGGTTTGGTCACCAAACCCCTTAACCTGAAGGGGTGACTCTTCGGAAAGGTAGTTAGGGTGTCGGGTGTGGGGGTGTCGGGTGTGGGGGTGTCGGGTGTGGGGGTGTCGGGTGTGGGGAAAATTTTCTGGGTGAAGGACTATGTGGCAATTGACAAATGAATTAACTCTTTGAACCCGTTTCAACGGGTTTCAGCTTTTAGCCCCAACTTTAGTTGAGGGCTTAAGTCAGCGACATTCTATAACCTGTCCGAACGGGTGAGTCGCAAAGTCTATCAGATTGGATATAATTAGTGGGTTGCACTCCAGAACCAACCGCTTACTCAGAAAAAATCAATCATTTAAATTATTTCTGTAACAAAAGTTACATTATTCTACTTATTCTGACTCGGTTCGTTCAATTTTTGTCAAATCATACTTCCAGCTTGCGCTATGTCATCTCCCAATCAAGTGCCTGCGTATCTGCGCTATTTAAAAGCCCGACTTCAACCCTTAAGGCAACCCAAATTTTGGCTATCAGTCATGGGCTTTGGCTTAATCGTGTTGTTTGTCTGGGAATATTGGCAGAATCCCAATTGGTTGAGTTTTTTGGAAGAAGACCCAATCCGCGAGCAATTTGAGAACTCAACCGATGAGACAACGCTTTCGGCTGAAGAACTTGCCGCTAACATGGCAGATATTGACAGTTCGGCAGTCCTGATTGAGGAATTTGACCAACAGAATGCTTTAGCGTTGGCTAATCTACCCAATCAGAAGCCCGGAGACAAAAAAAATTCCTTGACCGCATCGACACCCGAACCGCCGTCAACCTCTACTCCCTCAATCCTAAATAGCGCTGCTGAGTCAAAAGCAAGCTCCAGCAATCCCTTCGCCAAAGCCTCACAAGACTTTCTCATGGGGGATATTTTATCGGGGAAGGGACTCTTTCCTGACCCGAATATGTTAAGTTCTGAGCCTTCGTCGTCAAACTCAGAAACAACTTCTGCGAATGCTTTCCAAGAATTGACTGAGGTGTCAGGAACTGAGGCGTCTACAACGAGCAATCAAAATTCTGAGCAACTGACTCAACGTTCTGATACAAGTCCAAGTCAAACCGTGCCAACCTCTAGAACGAGAGAACAAACCCGAGTTCCAGCACGAACTGCGCCAAGGACGACAACCAACCGTGGGATGATACAGCCTAGCTACCCTCCGGCTTCTGTACCGACAGTCTCTGGTTACAATGGTGCCGGACAGCCTACCTATCCCACAGGAGTGGCACCGAATGGAACCGTTTACAACGGTGCTGGACAGCCCATGTATCCCTCAGTTCCTGTCCCTCCAGTCCCAGCAACGGGTATCACCACCTCTCCGGTGATGCCTACAGCACCTGCTAACTCCGCTAATGTTGGACAATATCCGATTCAACCCAATAACGTTCCTAGCGCCGGAAATAATCCGACACCCATTACACCGGGGTTACAACCGAGTCAGCTTAACGGCTCACAATTAAATGCACCCCGTTAGGGAGAGAAGGTTATTGGTTGATCCGTTCATTTTGTTCCATTACCCGCCCCTAGGTTAGATTTTTTGCCACGATATTAGATGGAAAGATTAACCGGAAACCAGATAATAAAACCGACCCTGTTTTCCCGCGAGATCGCACCTTCTAAATGTACATCCCAAACATGTAGGGGCGGGTTTAGGAATTAAATTAGGAGACCAATCTCAAATTGGACAACGAAACCCGCCCTGCCCCCAATCTCAAGACTACGATGGTGATAATAGGGCACGGCATTGCCGTACCCCTACCACAACGGAAGGGATAATTGATTGGGTAGGGGCACGATACCATCCATTGGTGTCAACTTAAGGTGAAAACCAATGCTGGCAAGGTTTTAAGCTGTGTCTATCTACCTACTCCTCGATATTTTCCCCCTCATCCCCTAACCCCAACTCCGGACCGTGGGGAGAAGGGGAACCGGATTCTCTTGCTCCCCTCTCCCCGGCGTGGGAGAGGGGCTGGGGGAGAGGGGTTGAGCTTAAGTTGACAAGGATGGATACCATCGTGCCCCGCCTGATAGAGTTAGAAGTGTTTAATAATTGCGTCCGCAAATTCAGAACACTTCAACGGTGACTCAACCCGTGGTGTCATCATTCGGGCTAAGTCATAAGTTACTTCCCGATTAGAAATAGCACCGCCAATTCCCCGTGTAATTAAATCAGCCGCTTCTTGCCATCCCATATATTCCAACATCATCACCGCCGATAGGATGAGTGAACCGGGATTAATTCGGTCTAAACCCGCGTGCTTGGGTGCTGTGCCGTGGGTGGCTTCAAAAATTGCACAGGTGTCACCAATATTAGCACCGGGTCCCATGCCTAAACCTCCTACCAGGGCAGCCGCCGCGTCGGACAAATAATCCCCATTCAGGTTCATCGTCGCCAGAATCGAGTATTCATCCGGGCGAGTCTGGATTTGTTGGAAAATACTGTCCGCAATCCGGTCATTGACCATGACTTTTTCTTTCCACTGACCATTGCCGTGGGTGTCCCAGATGGCATTGAGAACACTTTCGACTTCTGCCGTCGCTTCAGCCCGCTTTTCCGGTGTCAGAGCATCGTAACCGGGTTCAACCTTACGGGCATTGTCTTCGAGGCTGATATCCGGGTTATGTTCTTTATTGCTGAGAATCCAAGATTCGCGTTCGGTAACACATTGCGCCCGGAATTCTGTGGTCGCTAGTTCATACCCCCAGTCTCGAAATGCACCTTCGGTGTATTTCATAATATTACCCTTATGCACCAAGGTAACCATTTGCTTGGCTTTAGGTAAGCTTAAGGCGCGTTCAATGGCGCGACGAACCAGACGTTGAGTACCGGTTTTACTGATAGGTTTAATCCCAATCCCTGAGTCAAGGCGAATCTGCTTTGTGCCATGTTCTGGTGTTGCTGGAATCAAATCCTGATTGAGCATCGAAATCAGTTTGTCGGCAATTTCGGTTCCCTGACGCCACTCAATTCCCAGGTAGATGTCTTCTGTGTTTTCCCGGTAGATAATCAAATCTAGTTTCTCGGGTTCTTTGTGGGGCGAGGGTGTCCCTGGGTAATATTTGCAGGGACGCACGCAGGCATAGAGGTCATTAATTTGGCGTAAGGCGACGTTGAGAGAACGAATACCTCCGCCGATTGGTGTGGTTAAGGGTCCCTTAATTGCAACGCCGTATTCTTTAATCGCGGTTAGGGTGTCTTCCGGTAAATATTGGTACGTGCCGTACTTGTCGCAGGCTTCATCGCCAGCATAAATCTTAAACCAGGTAATGTTCCGCTTCCCACCATACGCCGTTTGCACCGCCGCATCAATAACCTTTTGGGTGGCGGGCCAAATATCGACCCCTGTGCCATCTCCCCGAATGAAGGGAATAATCGGATCATCAGGAACAATGGGTTTCCCATCCTCGAAGGTAATGCGAGACCCTGTATCTGGAGGTGTGATTTTTTCGTACATAAAACTCTTTGGCTAAGGTTAAAATCAGCATCACGATTATTGATGCTCCGAAAAAGTTACCAGATCTCTTGGCTGCTGGGAACTTTATTAAGTTTTTTTGCAGATTGCTGTCGAATGAGAACGAAAATAGCCAGAAATTGGTAACAAATATAACGGACGTTTCATGAATTACCCATTACTCATTACTCCTTAGAAAAAGCACAGCTTCAGTTGCTGACCAAACTTATGAAGGACGGAGGAATCTCCCCAAAAAAGTATCCAATACTACAAAATATAGGTTAATATTTCTCTTTTACTGCCCTGCCCACCCTAGCGCCATGGCACGTTTCTACATTGCTCCCTCTGCTCCCCCAGCTTCCCCAGCTCCCCCAGCTCCCCCAGCTCCCCCAGCTTCCCCAGCTCCCCCAGCTCCCCCAGCTCCCTCTGCTCCCCCAGCTCCCCCAGCTCCCCCAGCTCCCCCAGCTCCCCTGCTCTTGAGCGGTACAGCGACAAGCTTGGACTCGATAGTCTAGCGCTTAGACACTCGCTGAACTCAACTATTATGCTGGAATAAAGCATCTGTGTTGGCTATCGTGGCGCATTCTGTTCCTCGATAGAGCCTAGCTCGGCGTTAACCCGACTGTGTGATGGGGTAGCTGATGACAGAGGGTTGGTTCATCTGTCCTCCAGTTGGCTTGTCGTTCAATGTTTGTGGCAATACGCTACTGAAGTCGCTAGGCTATTACCAACACTGAGTTTTTTGCTACTGATTCCTGCTCCTGTCCGGATGCTTATTGCCCAAGGAAGGACGTTCTGAGGGAAAGCGTCTCACCTACCCTAACCTTCAACCTTTTGATCCATGACTGACGACCAACGATGAAAAAAATTTTAGTGGTTGATGATGATAGAACATTACGCATTACTCTGACACGCGCCCTGGAAAATATGGGATATCAGGTTCAACAGGTGAGTTCTGGGGCAGAAGCTTTGGAGGCTTGTGTCAAAAATCCACCCGATTTGGTGGTTTCTGATGTGATGATGCCAGAGATGGATGGAATAGAATTTTGCCGTCGTCTGCGGGCGACTCCCTCTGGTCAACTGATGCCGTTTATTTTTCTATCGGGCAAAGGAGAACTAGAAGACCGGATTCAGGGTCATTCAATCGGAGCGGATGATTATCTGATTAAGCCCGTTAATCCGAGAGAATTAGCGGCTAAAATCGAGGCTCAGCTAGAGAGAACCCGTCGCATCCATGCTCTGATTGTTCAGTTGATGCAGCTTAATGCCAGTTCTGCTGTCACGGAGTTAGCGAACCAAGCCAAAACCGCTCAAGCGACCGAGGTTTCAGCACCCCAGGAAGAAGAAACTGTCACCCCTACGCCTTTACCGTTGACACCTGCAGAAGAACGAGTGTTTTGGGAAGTGATTCAAGGATTGACGAACAAACAAATCAGCAATCGCTTGTTTATTAGTCCACGTACTGTTCAAACCCACCTGAGTAGTATTCTTAATAAGTTAAAGCTGGGGAACCGCGCTCAGCTTATTCGTTTTGCCTATGAAAATGGTTATCAACCTCCGAGTAATGGGTAGGAAGGTAGGAAGGCGGGGGAGCTGGGGAAGCTGGGGAAGCTGGGGAAGCTGGGGAAGCTGGGGGAGCTGGGGGAGCGGTTTCTAGACCAACGTTCTAAAGTAATTTTGTCAATTTTAGAGTCTCAGGCGTTCAAGGGAGCCACTTTGCCTCGACAATAGGATTAGTTGCCGCAACTTCAAACACGTCGCTTCATGATAGACCAAACGACTGCCTCCGTACCCGAAACCTCTAATCAGCTTGCCGAGTTGAGTAGCCAACTCGGGTCAAGTTCTGAGAAAAAACAACTTCAGCTCATTCCCGAACTGGTGAATCAGGGGGATGCTGGTTTAGATGTTTTGATGGACTTTCTGCAAGCGCAATCCTCAACCCCTCCCAGTCTCAGTGTCGGTTTGGCATACCAAGCCCTTTATCAGGCAAAGACTGCCAAAACTGAGGAGTTCCTACAAAACCATTTTCCGACAGGAATTGTTCCCCTGTTGTCTGAACGGGATATTGACTACGCTCCTCTACAACAGTTACTTGCCGAGCAAGAGTTTCAGGCAGCGGATAGGTTGACATTAGAGAAACTTTGTGAGTTGGCTGGGTCTGCTGCTGTACAGCGCAAATGGTTGTACTTTTCCGAAGTGGAGAAGTTCCCAATTCCGGATTTACAGACCATTAATACCCTGTGGGTGATTCACTCGCAAGGTAAATTTGGATTTTCTGTGCAGCGGGAACTTTGGCTTGCTGTGGGCAAAAACTGGGAAAAACTGTGGCCCAAAATTGGCTGGAAGTCCGGGAATAGCTGGACGCGATACCCCAATGAGTTTACCTGGGATCTCAGCGCCCCGAAAGGTCATCTGCCGCTTTCTAATCAGCTACGCGGTGTCCGGGTGATTGCCACTTTGCTGTCTCATCCGGCGTGGTTAAGTTAAATTTGGTCATTGGTCATTGGTCATTGGTCATTGGTCATTGGTCATTTGGCATTTGTGGTAATTTAACGGCTAGGTCGGGGCGGGTTTAGTTACATTCGGGTGACCACAAATGATAGTGGTGAAACCCGCCCCTACAGGTTTCTCATCTCCCTCAATTGACGATCGCGGATTGGGGTTCAATTCTTCCCAACACCCGACACCCTAATCAGGGTAGCCAGTGGGGGAGAAATCCTGGTAATAATGGTTCAGGTTGGAGTTGTACGGGTGTTTCTGAGGTTATCGATTCATCTAAGGGTAGTAGCCAAAGACGCCCAGTTGCGATCGCTTGTCCTTCGTCGTTCCTTAAACTATCAATGGCTGAGGCAGGTCGGGTGGCGACCTGATCGAATAATAAGGCTAACCCATCTGGGGATAAACTCAGTTGAATATCACGCTGTTCCGGTAACACCACTAAGGGTTTGACCAGACTCTCCTCACTATCGGGTTCAGCGTCGAGATTAACGGCGGCGATAAAGGGTTCCTCGCGATACTCTTCCCCTTGAATTAGTTGGGTTAACAGGCAATAGAGGGTTTCCTCATTTGGGGCGAACTCACAGTTGAGAATCGAACCCGTTGTTCGCAGGAGTTCTTCCTCAGTTCCCTGATTATTCACCAAAAACAGCGATCGCGTATAGTCGGTATTAAATTTCACCATTGTCGCGGCTGCACCATCGCTGGCAAAGCTGAGAACTTGACCAAACTTGGGCAGAAAGTCTAGCGGTTCGGCGTCGGCGTTTAAGGGCAAAATCGCCACCCCTTGCCCTTGCGCTACAGCTAATGAGGCACTATCTGGGGCAATTAAAAATTCCCCACCAGGCTGATTTTCTAAGGGTTGGGGTTCGCCATCAGTAGGGATCATCCACAGACCAAAGTCAGCGGGATCGTCTCGATTCACTCGCTGTACCACAATGATTTGCCCGTCTCTGGATAGGTCAAATTGCAGATTTTGATAGTTTTCGCTATCTAACACCAAATCCAGCTTCCCAGGGGTTTGCTGAGCCGGAGAACGCTGATCTGGAGAGGGAAACGACAGTCCTGTGGTTACGGTGTACAGTTGGGCGGTGAGTAACCCCTTTGCCTGATTTTGGCGATCATTGGCAGAAAATAAAATGCGATCGCTCCCAGGATAGGGCTGAAAGTCCTGTACCACCAGATCAGCTGGAGTCAGCAGCGTTTTTTGCTGTTGGGTGAGATTATAGAAGATTAACCGCCCCTGTTCCTCTCCTTCAACGCCAATATAAGCAAAAGCGCGATCGCGACTGTGAAAGGTTGCCTGAAACGGTTCCATAACTGTACCTGTTTCTTCAACCCCTGGTATTTTCTCCTTTGCCCCCTGAAGCTGAACCTGATAGTCATTACCATAGGGAATCGGCGAAAGCAATGTATACGCCATTTTCCGCCCCGCCCAGCTAATCTTGCCCTCGATTGGCGGTACATCTGAGGGACTCACCTCACCCTCTGGCAAAACTGGCGTGATTTTGAGATTTGCTTTTACGCTGGCGTGGTTCATCGGACGGCTAAAGGTTAGAATAAACGCCGTATCCTCAGCACTGATGTATTTGTCCTGCCAACTGAAATCCCTAACTCTAGGTCGAGTGGTATCGCCTGTCAATAGCACGATGCCAATTAACAGACTTAGCACTACCATGATTATCAAAGCCAGACGGTCAATGGGTTGGAGGAATTTTTTAGATAGTACGGTTGGAGCTGACATTTCAACGATCAAAGTTGGCATTTAGATTCTAGTCTAGATCCGCCTCCAGACAGTAACTGTATAGGGTGCAGGCTTTCTCTACTAACCCTTGTCCGGATAAAACAGAGTATTGTTACCGAATCTTTATATTCAATAAACTGTATGGTGATTTTTCTGTAAAGTTCTGTAAATTCATCCTTTGGGTGTATTGAATCTCTTGTGAGGCGTTTTTAAATTAAGGAGAATACGCCTCGACCCCTGCATATATTACACGTTGCTGACTTACTGCCATGATTTCCGACCTCCATCAACCCTCAACGGGTCGTCTTTTCGACGCCAATACCTTCAAAAAAATAGCTCAGGAGCCACTTTGCTTAGATGAGCGTATCCTTGGTGCAGCAAGCTGTGGCATTGTCCTCAGTGATGCTTGCCAACCGGATTTGCCAATTGTCTATTGCAATCCCGCCTTCGAGAAAATTACTGGCTATTCTCGTCAAGAGGTGGTTGGACGCAATTGCCGCTTCCTGCAAGGAGCCGATACTGATCCGCAGGTGATTAAGCAAATCCGTCAGGCTCTACGAACTGAGCAAGAGGTAAAGGTCGTCCTTAAGAATTATCGCAAAGATGGAATACCCTTTTGGAATGAGCTAGCGATCTCACCGATTCGAGACGCTAAGGGGCGCGTGATCTATTTTGTTGGCGTCCAGACTGATATTACATCCCGTAAGCAAGCCCAAGAGGAACTTCAGCGCAATCATGCTTTATTAAAGGCGCAACAAGAAGCTGATCCCGATGGTGTCATTGTCATTGCTCCCAATGGTCAAATCATTAATCACAATTCTCGCTTTTGCCAAATGTGGCAGGTTCCTGATGACATGATGAAATCCTCCGATAAAGAGGAATTTTTAGAATTTGTGTTGCCCTTAATTGCTGAACCGCTAAAAGTGTTTAGTAAAGTCGAATATCTGGAACAGCATCCGCCACTAACTCATAAGGATGAAATTCAGCTAACTGATGGACGAATTTTCGAGCTTTATTCCACGCCAGCTTTATCGGCTACAGGAACGTGCTACGGCAGAATTTGGTCATTCCGTGACATTACCCAAAACAAACGAACTGAACAGCAATTAAAGCAACAAGCCAAGCAAGAACGGCTTTTGAGTTGTATAAATCAGCGAATTAACCAATCCTTGAATCTGGATGAAGTCTTGAATACAGCCGTCGAAGAGGTGCGGAAATTTATAAAGTGCGATCGCACTCTGATTTATCGGTTTGACCCAGATTGGGCAGGAACCGTTGATGTGGAGTCAGTTGGCGGTGGGTGGAGGAAGATTGTCGGCACAACCATTGAGGACAATTTTTTTAAGAATCCTGACGTGACATCGCTTCTCTATCAAGACGGTTATATTCGAGTCATTGACGATATCTACAATGCCAATTTAAGCCCCTGTCACATTGAATTACTTGAAAATCTTCAGGTTCGGGCTAGCTTAGTCGCCCCTATTTTACAAGGTAAAAAGCTCTGGGGATTACTGGTTGCCCATCACTGTTCGGAAGTGCGACAATGGCAGCAACAGGAAATTGAATGTGTGCGAAAACTTAGTATTCAGTTAAGCATGGCAATTCAGCAAGCGGCATTGTTTGAGCAAGTCTCGGCTGAACTCAAGGAACGCCAAGCCGCTGAAGCCGCCTTGCGAGAGTCGGAAACAAACTTGAAGGAAAAAGCCACCCAGCTTGAAAAAACTCTGCGTGAACTTAAACAGACTCAACTTAAACTGATTCAAAATGAAAAAATGTCGAGTTTGGGACAGTTGGTGGCAGGGATTGCTCATGAAATTAATAATCCGATTACGTTTATCTCTGGGAATATTGATCATGCTAATCAATATGCTGAAGATTTATTGGAGTTAGTACAACTTTATGAACAGCACTATCCTCAACCTGCACCAGAAATTGAAACCTTAACTGAGGATATTGATATCGACTTTCTCAGAGAAGATTTTCCCAAACTTCTTAGTTCCATGCAATTCGGCGTTAACCGTCTGGAAACGTTAGTTGGTAGCCTAAAGAATTTCTCGCGCCTAGATGAAGCTGAACGCAAATGCATGGATGTTGAGCAAGGAATGGAGAATACGCTGTTAATTTTGCAGCACCGCTTAAAGCCGGACGCTTCTAATATCCAAGTCGTCAAAGACTATGGCAAGCTGCCGCCTGTAGAATGTTATCCCGGACAACTCAATCAAGTCTTTATGAACTTGCTGAATAATGCCATTGATACTCTCAATTCAGGGGATGAACAAGCGGATAAGAATAAGGGTTCAGCATCGACAGAACTTTCTTTTCCTTATCATGCTCCTACGCCGACGATATGGATTCGGACTGAATTATCGGAGCGCAATTCTGTATTGATTCACATTGCTGATAATGGTTCTGGCATTCCGGAACAAATCAAGGAACAAATTTTCGACCCATTTTTTACCACAAAACCTGTAGGAGAAGGAACAGGGTTAGGATTATCGATTAGCTATCAAATTGTCGTAGACAAACATGGGGGAAATTTACATTGCTTGTCCGCACCCGGATGCGGTACAGAGTTTGTGGTAGAAATTCCCTTATTGTAGGGTTAGGGTCTGCTGAATAAGTTTTGTGGTGAGGGAACAGAGCAGGGGAAGCCGGGGAAGCAGGGGAAGCAGAGGGAGCAGGGGGAGCAAGGGTACATTTTCGGTAATTCTCTCGCCATAGTTTTGATGGATAGTCTCACATTTCCTTAGTTGTGAGATTTTACGGTTAAATTGGGCGCAAGCCTTCATTGGTGTCAACTTAACCGAATCTCATCCAATAATTTGCTCGATCATCCGATTGGCTTGCGAGCCATACCCACCACCAAAGAGATTGAAGTGATTGATGATATGGTACAAGTTGTACAAGGTTTTGCGCTGCTTATACCCCGAATCTAACTGCCACACTTGGTTATACCCCCGATAGAATGCCGCCGGAAAGCCACCAAACAATTCTGTCATGGCAATATCCGCTTCGCGATCGCCGACATAAGTTGCTGGATCTAACAGTACGGGTTCCCCTGATGTGGTAACAGCCGCATTTCCCCCCCACAAATCCCCGTGAATCAAAGAGGGTTTGGGTTGATGATCCAACAATTCAGGAACTTTTGCCAATAATTGATCTTGCCCCGGAAAATGTCCCCCGCGACGCCGTGCTAGTTTGAATTGATATCCTAATCGATGTTCGGCAAAGAATTCTGCCCAATCATCCATCCAATCGTTAATTTGTGGCGTTGAACCAATGGTGTTGTTTTGATTCCAGCCAAATCGCCCGTCTTTGTCTTGAGGCGGAGTCGCCTGATGCATCGCTGCTAGCTGGCGTCCCATTTCTACCCAGGATTCACTATTCCCACCGCCAAATTCCAGCCACTCTAGGACAATATACGCCGAATTTCCAGCGACACCATAGACGATGGGTTGCGGAACTCGAATCGTATGGGTATCTAGCATTTGCTTTAATCCCAACGCCTCTGCTTCAAACATACTGACTTGAGAGGCTTGGTTAGTCTTGACAAAATAGGTAGCATCGTCACCGATTAACGCACAACCCTGATTAATGCAGCCGCCACTCACCGAACGGCGGTTCACGACTTCAAAGGGTTTGCCTGTGACTTGGCTAATCTGGGCAGCTATCTCTGTCCACATCGTTGACATTAGTATGTTGGCGGCAGACTTCCAACGCCAGTTTATCAGAAAGGAGGATCGACTTTGACTTCTTTTTCCGTGGAGCCTTCTATCCTCTGCCCTGGAACCTTTTGCCTTTCCCGGTGATCCCTGAGACAATTATCGGCTATCTTTTGAGCAATAGTCAGAACAATTGGCAGCTTCTTCCGTTAATACCGTACAGGGATTGACAGCGCATTTCAGATAGGGATCATTTTTAAAATATTTACAATTTAAACAAGGAACCTGATGTAATCGTTTGATAGGCGTTAATCGATTCCGGAATGATTTTAATACATTTGACCGTACTAAAATTAAAACCACCCAAGCCATTACCATAAAGCTTAGGGGCATCAGTAATAAGCCTCCGTTTTCCTCAAAAGATGACGGATTGCCTTTTGGTGAATTTGTCGAAAATGGATATTGGGATGGTTGTTCTGTATTAATATTTTGCCGGGAGCTTAAATTTTGGTTCAAATAAAAATCATCAGCTTGTTTATTCTGCATGTCATCCACCTCAAAGTATTTTTTCATCTACATGAAAAGTACACTGCTCTTTATTCCACCTTTTTGGGCAACTAACCGGATATAAAATTTTTCATGACAATTTTCAACAGTCAGAATTTATCAGACAGAATTGATCAGACAATCTGCTTGTTCAATCAAATCGGCAAGACCCCTAATTCCGCTTCCAGCTAAGTCTAGTATAGTTATAACTCAAAAATTAATCTTAAAATTCTCTCTCAAGTTGTATTATCTAGTTCCCTCTAAGGTTGTAGACTCTAGACCTTCTTGACGAGAGTTAACCACTAGTATAAGCCGCTTTACCCTGGTTCGTAACCTCTGGGGACACTCAGTTTCCTTTAGCTATGGTATTGACAAGCAACAGATCCGCTACAGACGCCACTGCCCAGCCGGATATGATATGAGTAGTCGAACAGAAGTTTTTGGCGCTGTGTAGATTCCTGTAAATATGGCTCAAATTACTTTGAGTCAAAGGTTACAAGCATTGTCTAGGTCTTAGTATAGTAGCATTTATTTTTGTCCGACCCCTGAAAATTGGCATAGACACCAGGCTGTGTCCTGATTCTGCCAGTTTACTATCATAGTCTCTATGGCTTGGAACTGCCAAATCCCTTGCCACCCGTTTTTTTGGCGAGCGATCGCAGTCTATCCCGAATCACTTCAGGTTCATCTACGTTATTTTTCAACGCAGTTTTGTAAATTTTTTCTGCCTTGACATAATCCACGGGAAGCTGTACGTTCCTCATTCTAAGACAATACATATCTCCCCAACCGATATATCCCCAGACTGACTGAGGAAATTGATTCACTAAATCTTGAAATAGTTTTTCCCCTTCTTCAATCTTGCCTAAAAAAAAATGGGATTCTGCGTCTGCCCGTTTCATATTCACCAGGATTTCCTCCTCTGTGTCCGGAAATCGTTGGCAAAACTCACGACAGTAGGTAATTCGCTGATGATAATAATCGCTATTTTCTAAGGCGGCATTGCCTAGATAAAGTTCTACATCCTGACACCAATTATAAAGTTCAAACGAGTCATTAAAACGCTTTGCTGCTGCGTCAATTGATTTTACATCTGGCTCAAATCTTTGTTTCAGGTGTTCCCAAGCTTCTAACCAGATCGTACAGGCTTTAGCTTCGTCATGGTTATATTCGAGGATATCGTACCCTTGATCAATTAAGTCGTCTAATTTTTCATTACTCATCACATCAGGGGCTAATCGTTCCCAAAGAACGATGGCTGCCATCCAAGGAAAGTCTAAGTCAAAATGTTCCGCTGTAATTGTATATTGTTCTTTCCAGTGTTCAGCAATTTCTATACCCCCGTAAGCATTTTGTACATCTTCCAGAAATTGTTCTGGAGTCATCGGAATGCCAAAATCATGCAATTTTTCGAGAATCTTCTCCGTGGAAAATTCTCGGATTTCTTCACAACTCCAATGTTTTTTTCTCATAACAACAAGTTGATTTATTTTTTAGAATATAATTGAGTCAATAATTGCAAATTGTGCTTCCGTTAAATTGAGTAGAGGGCCACCTAAACAAATTGAGTAGACATAGTTATTAAGTAATCGGACAAAAGAAAACGGTACTGTATTAAGTACAAGTAAATCGCCCTCAAACCCTTACTGTTCCCTGTTCCCTGTTCCCTGTTCCCTGTTCCCTAATCTCAACCGTTAACTTTAATTGTGTCCACTCCCTTAACTTAAACAACGAATAGCTTCTAATAAGCCTCTGGCTTTATTCAGGGTTTCTTCGTATTCTTTTTCCGGGTTAGAATCAGCCACTAAACCAGCACCCGCTTGCACCGATACTGTATGTGTACCAGAGGGATGGGGACGAACGATCATAGTGCGAATCGCGATCGCGCTATTGAGTTGCCCTTCAAAATCATACCAGCCATAGACCCCAGAATAAGCACCCCGCCGTTCCGGTTCCAATTCGTGGATGATTTCCATCGCCCGAATTTTCGGCGCACCACTGACGGTTCCCGCCGGAAAGCAGGCTTTGAGTAACTCCCAAGCGGTTTTGTTCTCAGCCAGTTCTCCCACCACATTACTAACAATGTGCATAACATGGGAATAGCGCTCGATAACCATTAACTCATCAACGGTTACGGTTCCACTGGTACAAACCCGCCCTAAGTCATTACGTCCCAGATCCACCAACATAACGTGTTCAGCAATTTCCTTAGGATCTTGCAGTAAATCTTGCGCCAACGCTTCATCTTCCTGCAGTGTTTCACCGCGACGACGAGTTCCGGCGATGGGACGCAGGGTAGCTTGTAATTTTCCCGTGGGTAATCGGCTGGCTTTCACCATCACTTCCGGACTTGACCCAATTAATTGCCAATCACCAAAATTAAAATACGCCATATAAGGCGAGGGATTAATCAGACGTAGGGAACGGTATAAGGCAAAGGGATCACCTTGATAGTCAGCCGAAAGCCGTTGGGAGAGAACCACTTGGAAGATATCACCCGCACGGATATAGTCTTTGGCTTTTTGGACATTGGCACAAAACTGTTCCTTTTCCGTATTGCTGGTATAGCGTAACGGCTGCTGGGTGGTTCCTGGCGGCGTCCATTCCAAAACCGTATCCTGACTTGATAACGGGAGTTGCAGCTTGTGAACTAATGTCTTGACGCGATCGCAGGCTTGCTGATAAGCCGATTCCAAGTCCCCATTCGCCTCCCGTAAATCCGCGTAAGCGATCGCCCAGATTTTCCGCTTCACCTGATCAAAAATAATCAGGTTATCCACCTGCATCCATAATCCATCTGGCAAATCTTGATCCGAGGGGGAGTAAACCGGGACTCGCGGTTCAATCCAGCGAATCAACTCATACCCCCAAAACCCGAACAACCCACCAATTCCGGGTGGTAATTGGGGCAATTTAACCGGATGATAGGGACTAAGGCAATGAGTTAACGCCTCAAATGGATTCCCCTCAAACTCCGTTACCGTACCATTCCGGTGCGTCTGTGTCGTGCGATCGCCCCGTGCAACCAACACCCATAACGGATCACACCCCAACAAACTATAGCGTCCCACATTTTCTCCCCCTTCCACTGATTCCAGGAGAAAACTATAGGGTTGACCTGCACAGACTTTATACCAAGCCGACACCGGAGTTTCTAAATCTGCCACCCACTCTTGGTAAACGGGTACAAAATTACCCTGTTGAGACAGGGTGCAAAATTGAGAAAACTCAGGTAATATCATAGGCTTCAATTGTATGAATGATGAGGAAGATAGGGGAGATGAGGAAGCGAAGGGTTGGTCAGGGCGGGTTTAGTTACTTATGGGTGAAGCAAGAAACGATAGTAGTGAAACCCGCCCCTACACCGTCAACACTTCCCAAATCACCAAATTGAAGGTTGAGCAGTTCACCGAGATGAACCACCAACCTTCAAACAAATTAACAGACCTGCAACCGATTAACCAGTGCAGCGCCCGTCAGTCACCCGTTAACCCGCTATCCTGAATGAGTATTCAGTTGCCTAATACGGGTCAGCGATTAGACTTCGTAAGTCGCCTTTCCGCTGAACTTGAGGGTAACAGGTTCGGGATTCTTACCGATCTTGCGGTCAATCTTACCGACAAAGGGACGCCCTTCGTTGACTTTCTCTGGGAAGACGCCATCTGCAGGGTGCAGATACTGGATTTCACCACTGGGATAAATCCGGTAGATCTTGTAGTCTTCAATCTTGGGTTTATATTGCGTCCGCAACTGGGCTCCCAACGCCAGACATTGCTCCTTACGAGCCAGATACAGCAGGTTTTCCCCTTCATTCATGATTGCTGCACCACCCGTGGGCATTTCAAAGACTTGCTTTTTAGAGCTAGTCCAAGTGATCGCATATTTTTCTTCCACTTGGGCTTTGGTCAGCAAGCCACCGGTGCTACCGCCAAAGAGGGGAGGTTTGCCAGATAAAGTAGGCTGTCCTGCTTCTGGAGCCTGTTCTTGCATGTTTTCTTCTTCTGCCATAACTGTCTCTCTCAATCGTGTATAAGAAAATAGGGCATTTAGGGAATGCTATCATTCCGTTCCGGTTTATTTTGTCACTTTGTCAAGAACTGTTACAGTTAGTTATAAATTCTTTGTCATAAGTCTTGAGTGATTGGCGATGAAAACCAGTTCATACGGGGAATCCAGCGCATTTGAGGAATCTGAGAACGCTTCTGGGTTAACCTCAGAGCAGTACCGCCAGAAAATGCAGCGACGCAAGCAGGTTCAGGAACAACGTCTGGCTCAAGCGTCAAGCGAAAAAGGGTTAATTATTGTAAACACAGGCAATGGCAAGGGGAAGACGACAGCCGCCCTAGGGATGGTTTTGCGATCGCTTGGTCATGGGTATCGGGTTGCGATCGTTCAGTTCATCAAGGGAGCCTGGGAACCCGCAGAGAAGGCGGCGTTTGCGCCGTGGACAGCCGCCGCCAATGGGGAGACACCTCAGTTGGAATTTCATGCGATGGGTGAGGGGTTTACCTGGGAAACCCAAGATCGGGAACGAGATATCAGCAAAGCCGAAGCCGCCTGGGAAAAAGCGCTGGAGTTTATCCGCAACCCAGAGTTTCGGTTGGTGCTATTGGATGAAGTAAATGTGGCGTTAAAACTGGGATATTTAAGCGTTGAGCAAGTATTGGCAGGGTTAGCAGAAAAACCCGCCGTGTCTCACGTTATTTTAACCGGACGAGGCGCACCGAAACCCTTAATGGAACAGGCAGATTTAGTCACCGAAATGACACTGGTGAAGCATCCGCTGCGGGAGCAAAATGTTAAAGCGCAACCGGGAATTGAATTTTAATGGATTGCCTTACGCTCGGTTTAACAGTAACAAGTTCGCCCCCAATTGTAGGGTGCGTTAGCGTAGCGTAACGCACCTTTACTTAAGCGTATTGGTTGGGTTGACTAACTGAATAAAAGGCTAAGGTTCCCTTACTACAAACTACTGGCGTGGCACAGCTAAAATTGTGGATTCGATTTGACCATTGAATCGGGCGCAAGTCTTTGCGCCCCTACGGTTTCGGGTCTCCCATTCTAATTCATCAAATAAGGTGTGCCACGCCACTACAAACCCAATTTAAGCGGTCACTTTTTGCTTAGACCAAACGCCATTTTCATCTTCTTCATACTGCTGATGAATGGTTTCCCACGCAGATTGTTCTGCTTGGATCGGGTCTTGATTCTCATCGTAAACGCTATTGTAGCGCTCGATAAAGGTTTTCTGAGCCGCTTCAGACAGATGCGATCGCACTTCGGGAGATAAATCGCTGGGATCACTGCATTTACCGGGACAGGGACGAGGTAGGGTCATATCGCTGGTATGGATTTCTTCCCCACCTGCATTTTGCATTAAGAGTTGGTATTCGCCAGATTTTCCGGCGGGAACTTCTACCATCACCAGAAATTCACCCGCTTGCAGTCGGGTTTGGTAAATCGCCGCTTTCTCTTCTGACATTCCTAACGCCGCCAGAACCGAGACTAAACCGGCACCAGCACCACCCGCTAGCGCACCACTGGCTGCGCCTAAGAGTACAGCACTCAGGGGACCGGCTGACACCACAGAACCAACAAAGGGAATGAATAAAACACCCACCCCGGTCAACAGACTTAAGAAGGAACCAAATAACGATCCAAAAATTGCCCCGGTTCTGAGTCCGCCTAAAATAACATCTTTTTTACTGATAAATCCAGCAATTCGGCTTTGAGATTGAAAATTCTTACCCATTACCGAGATATGATCTGAGGGAACGCCGCGATCGACCAGGCGTCGGACTACGGTATCGACTTGATCTTGTTCCTTAAATACCGCAGAAATCGTGCGTTCGGCTCTATAATCATCAGCCATGTAAACCCTCCATAAGTGTCTTCGTGATTGGTTTTGCTAAACTACAAGTTAGGGAATATACCCCGCCTCTTTCATCGCTCTTAGGGTGGATCATGACAGAAGGAAATCCACGGCGATTAAAATCGCTACTACACAAACCAAGTCCGCCTAGGCGGACTGAATTATAACGGGGGTAGAGAACCCGGATTTAGTATTAAGCTGAGGTGCATTTGAATTAGGTATTACCCTTTCCCTGTTCCCTTTAATAAAATTGCTGAATTCATTTCACCTTAAATTAATCGCCTGTCTGCTGATGCTAATCGATCATGTTGGACGGGTATTTTTCCCAGAAGCAACGATTATGGTTGCGCTCGGACGGTTGAGCTTTCCTCTCTTTGCTTGGCTAGCGGCACAAGGAGAAAACTATACATCTAATATTTGGAACTATGTATTTAGGCTAATCCTGCTGGGAGTTATTTCACAACCGATTTATTCTCATGTTTATTCCTTAATTTTCTCAGCAACGCCTCCCCTGAATATCTTGTTCGTGCTGGCGGCTGGCGTGATGGTGATTCGACTCTCGAAACAGGTTAATAATGGTCTGCTGAAGGGCGCGATCGTTTTATTGTTTACCACGATTGCCATAGTCGCTCGTTTCGAGGCAGGATTTTTTACATTGCCACTCGTCTATATAATGTCAAAGTTTCGTTCCGGACAGTTTCATTTTAAATGGTGGGTGGTTTATATAGTACCGCATATCCTTTATGTCGCCCTTGGGGGGAGTGTTATTGAATTGGCTGGTATTATTGCGCCCGTATTTATTTGCCTACACAATGGGGAAGCAGGAATAAAAACGCGATGGTTTTACTTGTTTTATCCGGTTCATCTGGGCGTGATAGCTGGGATTAAATGGTTTTTAACGATGTATTGAATTAATTAAGACGAAGGATGGGTTTTGTGGGAAAAAATCAGGTCACATTTGAATCTCGTGTAGGGGCGACCCGCTTGCACAAAGTAACACTTGTATCCACTCAATTGAATCGGGTCGCCCTTTACTCAAAGATAATGAAAACCCAATTAGGGCGGAGGGCGGGTTTTGTTGTTCAGTTATTGGTGACAAGTTGTGTTAGTTCCTAAACCCGCCCCTACAGATCTCCCCATTTTGATCCGGTTGTTGGGGTAAACACTGGACGAAAATATTCAGCTTGCTAATTGTGGCTGGATTGACGTGGTTGATTAGGAGACAATGGAAGCGATCTCCTTGACTAGCAGAATTTTCAAGTTGATGAGGTACAGTCTCTAAGCAAGATCTCCGACAACTCCTAAGAAGTCGGAGATCTGTCTGTGTATCTCATATTTTAGCCGACTGTTTGTATCACAGGCGCTTCATTCAGTGTTTCGCAAGTCTTGCAAGACTTCATCCGTAAAAGGATTTTTTCCAGCTTTGAGTTCCTTAATCCAGCCTTGCCATTTAGCTTGATCTTCATCAGATATATCAGGTGAATTCACATAAGCTTGCAAATCTTCAATAGCTCCGGTTTTATCTCCGGTTAAGGCTTTAGCAATGCCTCGATTAGCTTGATAATCTGCCTTGCTCTCTTGGGGTGCAACTTGAACTGCTTTATCACAGGCAAACATAACCTCAACCTCAAAGTGGTTAAGGCTGCCATAAAAACACAGACTATTCCATGAATCAGCCGAGATTTGCAAATTTGGGTCAAATTGTTGGGCTTTTTGGTAATGGCTTAAAGCCTCTTTGATTTTGTCTTCTTCCAGCAGTGTCTCTCCTTGGGTCACTAAACCAGGAGCGGCTAATTTTTTGGCTTCTGTTTCCAGGGAAGTGAGTTGATAGTCAGGGTCAAGTCTTTTGGCTTGTTTGAACTTCTTGATAGCGGTATTGACATCTTGTTGTTCTTGGGCGATCGCTTTTCCTTGCTTCACCAAAAACTCGGCTTGTTCTGTTTCTTTCCAGCCACCATATTGCAAGCAGGTTGCTCCCGCCTTGTCGTTATCAGGAGAGGCGAGTTGTGGATGCAAGCGCAATCTCTCACAGCCTACTTGTAGCAAATATTGCCAATTTCCCCCATGCCAGAGTTTGAGCGTTTTGTCCCAACTGCCACTGACAATCCTTTTGCCATCGGAACTGAACGCCACGGCAAAGACAGCATCTTCATGTCCGCTAAAGGTGTGGAGCAAGTTGCCAGAGGTATCCCAGAGTTTGAGCGTTTTATCCCAACTGCCACTGAGAATGAATTTGCCATCGGGACTGAACGCCACGGCATAGATAGCCTCTTGATGTCCACTGAAGGTGTCGAGCAAGTTGCCAGAGGTGTTCCAGAGTTTGAGGGTTTTGTCCCTACTGCCACTGACAATGGTTTGACCATCGGGACTGAAAGCCACGGCAGTGACATCATCTTCATGTCCGCTCAAGGTGTCGAGCAAGTTGCCAGAAGTGTCCCAGAGTTTGAGGGTTTTGTCCCTACTACCACTGAGAATGAATTTGCCATCGGGACTGAACGCCACTGCATAGATAGCCTCTTGATGTCCGCTCAAGGTGTCGAGCAAGTTGCCAGAGGTGTTCCAGAGTTTGAGGGTTTTGTCCTTACTGCCACTGACAATGGTTTGACCATCGGGACTGAACGCCACGGCAGTGACATCATCTTGATGTCCGCTCAAGGTGTCGAGAAAGTTGCCAGAGGTGTCCCAGAGTTTGAGGGTTTTGTCCCTACTGCCACTGATAATGAATTTGCCATCGGGACTGAACGCTACTGCGGAGACAGCCTCTTGATGTCCGCTCAAGGTGTCGAGCAAGTTGCTAGAGGTATCCCAGAGTTTGAGGGTTTTGTCCCTACTGCCACTGACAATGGTTTGACCATCGGGACTGAACGCCACGGCAGTGACATCATCTTGATGTCCGCTAAAGCTATTTCGTTCTCGCACTTCCCCCACCGCGTCATAGAGGCTAGAATAAACTTCACTGAGGACTGTCCCAACAGAGGTTTTACTGTTTCCGGTAGTTTGGATGGCTTGAATTAGTGGGGTGACAGATCCCAAGGGGAAGAGTGTTTTAATAGGGTCTTCCGTACTTAGTGTGCTAAACTGTTAACATACTGTACCTAAAATCCAGAGTAGTAATTGTGAAAAGAGAAATGACAAAGCTCCTCAACTTACCAGGAGTCATGGTTGAAAAAATCCAAGAGACAGAAGGAACATT
>NZ_JAVKEA010000012.1:0-6130 GCF_040221695.1 Coleofasciculus sp. E2-BRE-01
GAATAGGTGAGGTGAATGGTGGTAGGTGTGAGGTTTTTTCGCCTCCAACAGACAATTCCATCCTGACACCCGACACCCGACACCCGACACCCGACACCCTTGCTCAACCGAGCTTTCACCTTAAGTTGACACCAATGGGCAGTGCCGTGCCCCTACGGGTAATGATTGTAACATCAATTTGCTTATGTTTTGTCTTAACACCATCGCTTATCGTGATCAAAGCTAACTAAGGTGCGTTACGCTTCGCTAACACACCCTACTGGCGTGACCGGGTTAAAATAGGACTTTGTTTGTAGTAAGCACTTTAGTGCTTTAACGCCTAGCTGGAGAGGGCTAAAGCCCTCACTACGAACCAAATCTATTTCACCATTTTAGGTGGGTCACGCCACTACAAATAGCAAATAGACAAGAACCGTAGGGGCGCAAGGCTTGCGCCCTGTTAGAAAAGGACAGAAGGATTAAAATAAACAAAGGTAAACCATGACGAAAAAATCTCAGCAATTCAATCAGTTATCCCTATTCGATATAACGCCAGAACCTGATGATAATTGGCTAGACGATGACGACTTAGGCTTTAATACAGAACCCTCCAATCGCACCGTTGAAACCTCCCAATCCTTACTCACCCTTACCTTACTGCGAGAAGCAATTCAGGCACAGAATCCCGATGATCCAGTAATGCGGGATTTTGGCGAGTATGTTTTACCAAATCTCTTACAATTTGCCATTGGCGTAACTGCAAAAGGGGGCAAGTTTTTTGATCACTTAGATCAACAACGAGAAGCTGAAGGGAAAGAAAAAGTACGCCGAGATAATGCCACCGATCAATCCCTCAATACTCATTTACTCAATGGTGTATTTCCCGCTAATTTAATTCAAAAGCGACTCAAAACCCTGAATACAACCGTTAAACGAGTTGTCGGAGAACGCGAACGCCGCTTAGTCATCGCCGCCTTTATTCTTCATGACTTTGAAAAGTTCCCCGATGTCCCCAAGGATTGCCGAAAATTGTCCCTTGATGCACATCGGCAGATTATTGATCACAAAGTTCACCAATTGGGGTTAAATTCCTTAATTAATCCAGAGAATCCCGACACCTATTCTGAGTATATTGATGATTTATTATGTATGGCATATAATGCTCAAAGACGCTGGGATACTAACTGGAACTTTTCCGAATATGGACTCAATCCAGTCTTGCGCGATCGCACGCTGCGCTGTTTGTCTGATTTAACCTGTCTGGCTGACTCCTTGGCGTCGATTGTTAAGCATCCTCAAGATGCGACAAATTCTAGACTTCAAGAACTTATTCACAGTCTTAGTGATGGACAACTGACATTTACGTATCACAGTATTGCCGAGAATCGCGGCGTATTAACCAATGTGGTGAATAATGCCTTAATTCAGATTCATCAGACACAATCAGATATTGAACCCTTACTCTATTTACCAACCGGGGTTATTTATTTGGCACATCGTCATGCGCCTGCGATTTCACTGGATGGTTTATCGGATAGAGTTGTCGCTAGGATTAAATCTCTGTGTCGGGAACAATTGCGCCTGAGACAAACGGGATTTGGACGCGATGGAAAGGGAATGAAATATGCGGACTATTATCAGTTATTCTTTGATGAATCTGGGTTAATGGAGGTAGCCTTAGATGCAACCTTGCGGATTTTAAATCCGAATAAACCCTCAGTCGCCAAGAGTCGCAGTGATAACCTGGTTAAGTTTCAGCAACAGGGAATCTTATCCGCCGAGTATGACGTTAAATTTGGCGATGATATCCGCATTGATCAATTAGCCGAATTTGGCGATTTAGTCAGTCGTAAGATTTGGGGGGAACGGGTGAGTCAAATTGAAGTGGTGCGGAAGCAGGATAAGCAGTTACCGGAACTTCCTCCTCTGGATTTAGTCGATAAACTGGCGCAATATTGGCATTTAAATGAGTATTTGCCGCCCATTCGGGAGATTCAGCAGATTAATCAACGATTGAAGCAGAAAAAGTTAAAAGGAAATACCGGAGGGGTTCCATACCCATGGTATTTTTTGGCGGCGAAGTATCTGCAAAAGCATCCAGGGTTGGAAACCATTCGCGAAACGGGGGAGGAGTTAATTGCCTATGTGACGCAGTTAATTCAACCTCTGATATCTGAGTATCCATTACCCGACGGCTGGGATGATTTAAGGCTTTGGCTGGAACGAGTGGTGATGTTACCCAATTGCCAAGAACAGGGGGCGGCGGTTGATGTGTTTTTACAGGAATTTGTCAATTATCAGGCGGCGAAGAAACCCGGGCGAGGGCGTCAGTTAATTTGTTCGATTTCCCATTCTCCCTACACGGTAACTGAACAGATGGAATCAGCGGTTTTGTTTACGCCTCAGGTGTATACGAATAAGCAAATGTTGGGGGGTTCTAATGCCAAACGGAATATTTCCAGTATTGCGGGAATTGAGATGATGTTGCGGCAAATCTTGATGAATCAAACCCAAGCGGTGGGTAAACGGTTTGAGGATGGGAAATATCGGTATCTGTATTTTTATCCGACTTATTACTTTACGCCAGAGACGAATAAATTCCTGCAAAAGGCATATAGTGGGATTGCCCAAACTCGGTTTAATACTCAGATTCGCAATCATTTTATTAGTCAGGAGTTGAGGGCAAATTTAAGTCGTCGCCGTTATCAGAGTGTGGATATGTTTCTGATTCAAGACACCCTTGAACCGGGACGCGATCGCACGTTTAAATTAGCCTATCCTGATGATCAACCGATGACATTTTACTTCATGGCAATCCCACCGGGGCGCGATAGTACAGATACGGAGTCGTGGGTAATGCCCAGTTGGTTAGCGTTAGCATTTCCGATGATTCTAGATGTAAAAACGGTGGTGTCTGAGTCTCCAATTCCGCCGTTTACTGATGGCGCAGCATTTGAAGAGACAGTTTTTCTGGATAGTGCGCCTCCAGCATTTCGGGCTTTAGTGAGACGCGATCGCTTCCGGTTAGATTATATCCTGGAAGGCTGGACAGAAAACGGGTTGCAGCATCCCGCACCGTTGAATAGTCTTACAGCCGCTTATGCGATTCATCTGGATGTTAATGCTAAAACTGGTAAGTCTGGGTATGACCCGAATTGGGGCAGATTAACCGAACTGGCAAAGGATTTTGAAACCAGTCCTCTCTATGTCTTTAGTTATCTCAACCGCTGGGTTCGTAGCCATAGCCAGGATACCGCCCCTTTGAATAAAATTCGCCTCTATGCTTATCAGTTTTATCCTTGTTTTGACCCCTACAGTTATTATGATTCGGATCAGGAGGAATTGATCGTGACAGAACAATCGAGTCTCAATCATCCTAAACAGTTGATGGAACTGTATCGCCAATTTTATCGGGCAAATAAGCGCTATAATCCTAAAGCTAATGCAGTGTTAAAACCGATTGATATTGCCGCTGATACGATTCTTAAAGCCGATACAACCGTGTTTCAAGGGGAAGCCTTAGTGATGGCGGTAGCGGCGGAAGTCTTTAAACTGATGGATCGGGTTCACGGGTCAACGGCTGAAGGGCGCTGGGTGATTAGTAATCGGGAAAAAGAACGGCAGGCAATTATCGAATTTGCCCACTACTTTGTGGTGGAAGTTTTTGAGAACTCATTTCGGTGCGATCGCGCCCGGTTAGCTGGGCGACAACTGAATTTAATTCGGGATACTTGTGAGTTTTTGTATCGCCTGGAAGATGACAAGGAAAATCGTCAGCGCCAGGAGGAATTAACGGAGGATGTAGTTAAGGAGGGTTGAGGTTAATTTATGACCACAAGTATTTTTTTAACGCAGAGGTACGCAGAGGTGGGCGCAGAGGTACGCAGAGATTTTAACAGGTTCGAGGGAAAAGTTTATCGAGTTGGAGGAATAACCGAAAGATGATCCGTTAAAAAGTACCTCTTTTTCAATTGCCATTTACTACTTAGGAGAAAACTAATGCCATTTCTGAAAACTATCGACACGAATCTATTTCATTCAGAGATTCCCTACAAACCCATGGGAAAATATGTTCATTTTCTCACCCTTCGGATTACTGAATCCTATCCTCTGTTTCAAACCGATGGTGAACTGAATAAGGCACGAGTTCGGGCAGGGATTCAAGAGAAGAATACGATGAGTCGCCTCTCCATGTTCAAGCGGAAACAGTCTACTCCAGAACGCTTAGTCGGGCGAGAATTATTGCGGAACTATGGCTTAATTACGGCTGATGAGTGTGAATATAACGTCAGTTTTGCCATGGATAATCCAGACTGTATTATCTATGGATTTGCCATTGGGGATTCGGGGTCAGAAAAGTCAAAAGTTGTCGTGGATACTGCCTTTTCCATTACTCCCTTTGATGAATCTCACGAAACCTTTACCCTAAATGCACCCTTTGAAAATGGCACGATGACATCGAAAGGCGAAAAGGGGTCTAAACCGGGAGAAGTCACCAGTCGAATTAATCAACAGGATCATATCCGCCCCCAAGTCTTTTTTCCTAGTATTGTCACTCTCAAAGATCCCACAGAATCCAGCTTTCTGTACGTCTTCAATAATATCCTCCGTACCCGTCATTATGGCGCACAAACCACCCGCACGGGACGAGTGAGAAATGAATTACTGGGGGTGATTTTTGCTGATGGAGAGATTACCAGTAATTTACGCTGGACTCAGGCAATTTATGACCAAATGAAGGCAAAGAATACATTACCCACCCTTGATCCTTTAGATGAAGAGGATGTCATAGATGCGGCAACAACCGCCATTGAACAGTTAATGACTCAAGAATTTATTGTCCACACCGATTATATTAGTGGTGATTTTCAACCGCTGTTGAATGAGGTGAAAACCTTGGTAGGAAATGAAGCCGGAATGAAAGCAATATTACAGCAAGCCGATGCTGAAGCCAAAGAGTATGCCCAAAAACACATTAGTTCTAAGAAAAAGGCGAAAGCTAAATCAACAAATTGATGTAGAGAGGCAAAGCTGGCATTGGCATCAACGTCAGTTCAACATGGTTCACGTTTAGATCCCCCTAAATCCCCCTTAAAAAGGGGGACTTTGAGAAATCTTTTGATCCTCTCTTTTAAGGGAAACAGTGAGGAATCTCTTGTCCCCCCTTTTTAGAGGAAATGTTAACGTTGAGGAATCTCTTGTCCCCCCTTTTTTAGGGGGGCTAGGGGGGATCTCTTATTGAGCAAATTTCCCAATCCCCAATCCCCAACCCGGTAAACCCGATGGCAATCCTTTATCGCTATCAAATTGAATTACACGATAGTCTTTATTTCGCCACTCGTGAAATAGGCAGACTCTATGAAACGGAACCTGTACTTCACAATTATGCCCTCTCTTATGCTTTTGGATTAGTCGATAGTGAACGATATGCCACCACCGTTTCCCCAGAGGCATCTTATCGCTATTTTTGTGCCGAACAGGTTCCCCAGTATCAAGCACAGTTAACTCCGCTGAATCAACAAGGCATTTATGTCACACCCGCCCGAACGATTGAACATACCTCAGTTCTCAATACCTGGAAATATGCCGATAATCGCTATCATGTTGAAATGAAGAAAACCCAGAAGAATATTCCCAGTTTTGGCAGGGCAAAAGAGATTGCGCCAGAAAGTCGATTTGAAGGTTTTGTGATTAGCCAAACCCCTTTAACCTTGCCCAGTTGGATTCGCTTAGGCAAATGGGCAAGTAAGGCACGGCTGGAGATTATGGAAACTCAGGAAAGTCAAGTATCGAGAGAAACGGAATCGTTTATATTTCCCTATCCGCTTAACCCGCTAGATGTCATGTTTTGCCATCGGGTTATTAGTTATGACGTAATCAATATGCCTCCGGTTAGCTTGATTAAAACGGTCACTTTGCAGGGAAAATACTACCGATTTAACCGTCTAAAAATCCCTGCACTGATGCAGTATCGTTTTAGTAAATAACCTAGGTAAGGGTACGACAGTGCCCATGGGTGTCAACTTAAGCCACATTACCCACGATAGGATACTGGGTGTGGGGTATGGGGTGTGGGGTGTGGGGGAAAGCGAGCAATGTTGGGGAGCTATGTATTAAACGGAACCTGTTTGAAAAAAACATTGTGGATGAA
>NZ_JAVKEA010000013.1:0-5963 GCF_040221695.1 Coleofasciculus sp. E2-BRE-01
CTAGTTCTATCGGTTGGGCTTATGTTGATGGTCAAGGAAATTTAAAAGCTCAGGGAACTCTTCCTTTTCAGACGGGTTTGCCCACAGGTAAACAAGATGCTCAAATTGTAGATGTTTGTTTGAAATTGGCAGCTTTAGCCATTCGTTTTCAGAGCCCGATTCTGTGTGAAAGATTAGATTTTTCGACAAAGAAAGCTCAATTAAGAGAGCGTGGCAAAAAATATGCTCGAATGCTTTCTGCCTGGGCATACAGTCGTTTTTATCATATTTTTTCATCGATTTTATCCAACCGAGGAATAGCTCTTCAGTTGGTCAATCCAGCTTACACGAGTTTGATTGGATTGGTTAAATATAGTCGGATGTATGGACTATCATCTGATGTGGCTGCTGCCCTAGCCATTGCCAGAAGAGGCATGAAGTATAGTGAGAGATTGCCGCGTTCTGTGTCCGCCTATCTCGGAGTGAATCCGAGAAAGCACGTATGGAGCGCTCTATATCAATTTAATAATTTTATGGGTCGATGCCCTGTAGTCAATCGTAGACACGATTACTACGGCGTCTCTAACTGGGAACCGTTGGTTAAGGTTGATATCGAGCAACAATGCCGGGTATCAGCCAAGCGCAAGCGTTAACGGTTATCGACCAAAAGTTACACCGTGGACTTATACCAAGGCAGAATTACTTATGGGTAGGTTTGTCTAGGTTTTTAGAAGCGGTAGCAGCGACGTGAGTCCAGAAAACCCATAAAACCTTTGACAGCAGTTTCTGCTAGGATTTTCCATTGTTCTATCGGTTGACATCCTCACTTAAAACTTAGTTGATGCGCTGTCCTTAGCAGGCTCCATGGCTCAACCCACAAGTTTCAGGACATAAGGTTGTATCAAGATCGCTTTGCTTTACATTTGTTCATGGGTTGATCGGGACTTCATCTGCAACCCATGGAAAGCTGAACAAAAAAATGACAAACTTGACCAGAGTAAGCAACAACTCGCCTAAACTCATTATTGGGGAGATTAAGCAAATTCTGGTAGAAGTTAGAGAACATCCTCAATTCCACCCCAAACCAAGGGAGTGAGTCTGTCTTATGGCTTTCTCCCTAGCAGAGGGTGAAGTCTTACAGGATTTGAGTGCAGGTGCATTGAATGGATAGAGGTACAAATGAGCGATCGCAACAAGTCCTACGAACAACTCATGGCAGAAGTGGCATTACTACGCCGACAAGTGATTAAACTGAAAATGACTAAAATGGCGTTTGATGCCCAACATCAGCTCATGAGAACCTTTGCCACAACCTTGCAAGCGGCGAGGGGGACACTGATGGTTAGAGCCATGTTGCAACAAATTGTGACAATTGGCACTAAGCTAACTCGTGCGGAATCCAGTAGTTTGTTCTTACTTGATGCCCATGGCGTTGTCACCGAAAGTATTCTAGCTCGTGGTGCGACGCTACGAGGACAAAAGCAACGGCTGATTGGTCAAGTATTGGATAAAGGGTTAGCGGGTTGGGTCTATCGTCACCGCAAACTTGGACTCATTACTGATACGATCGAGGACGAGCGTTGGTTGACCTTACCCAATCAACCTTACACCGTTCGCTCCGCCCTTGGCGTTCCGATTTTAATGGGTAAAGAAGTCTTAGGAATTCTCACCTTAACTCACTCCCAACCCGGACATTTTAGCCCGGAATCGGCTCATCTAATGCAAATCACAGCAGAATCTATGGCATTGGTGCTTGACAATGCTCGACTCTATCATGAACGTCAGCAGCAAGAACTGGACTTAGAATTAAAGCAGTCTCAACAGAAAACAACCGTTCAATCTCGTCAAAGTGTAACTCAATCCTTCAGCGAGAAAGAATTTTCCCGAATTGGCATGTATATCCTGTTTGGGGAAGGGAATTTTCTATACGTCAATCCCAGATTAGCCGAAACTTTTGGCTATACTTTTGGAGAACTGATCTCATTAGAATCTGTTCTTGAACTCGTATGCTTAGACAATCGTAAGTTTGTTGAACAACAAATCTATAGCTGCATTCAGGGTCAAACTAAGAATCTGTACTGTCGATTCAAAGGACAGCGTAAAGATAGGAGTTTGATTAATGTGGAAGTTTATGGAAACCGAACTAAACTTTACGGTCGGTTTGTTATCATCGGGGCACTCCGCGTAATTTGACTATAATAAAAAATCGCTATAAGTTAAAATAATCTATGTAAATACAGCCTCAAATCATCCTTAACCCCAGCTTTATGGTTGTTAAAAAAAATAATAACACTTTAATAGTTGAATAAATCATGACTCAACCTCAAGCCATAAAAACTTTGCTCGAATCAGTGGCTGCTGGCGAAACAAGTCCGGCAGTTGCTTTAGATAAACTAAAACATTTTCCCTTTGAGTCCGTTAGTAACTTTGCTAAAGTTGACCATCATCGCACCTTGAGAACAGGTTTCCCAGAGGTCATTTGGGGTTTAGGTAAAACACCTGACCAAATTGCTCAAATTATGGCAGCAATGCGACAACGTAATTCAGTGGTGATGGCAACTCGCATTGATCCTGATGTGTTTGCCCAACTCCAAGTTACAGTCCCTGATATCCACTATTATCCCACTGCCCGGATTTGTGCGATCGCGCCCGAAACTATTCCATCCAATTTTCCAGGAACGATAGGAATTATTTGTGCGGGAACCTCTGACTTATGGGTTGCTGAAGAAGCAGCAGTTACGGCTCAACTGTGTGGGTTTCAGGTACAGCGTCTCTGGGATGTGGGTGTAGCGGGACTCCACCGCTTGCTGAGTCATCAACAGGTCATTGCTGAAGCCAATGTGCTAATTGTCGTAGCCGGGATGGAAGGGGCGTTACCTAGCGTTGTTGCGGGTTTAGCTGATTCTCCAGTTATTGCAGTTCCTACGAGCATCGGCTACGGTGCAAGTTTTGGCGGACTTGCTCCTCTTTTAACCATGCTTAATTCTTGTGCACCAGGAGTGGGAGTTGTGAATATTGATAACGGTTTTGGTGCGGCAATTCTAGCGGGTCAAATTATGCGGACGGCGCAGAAGTTATTGAGGGAACAGTGAACAAGGAACAGTGAACAGGGAACAAAAAAATGCGTTTACTGTTACAATTAAGGCTTTGAGTAAAAACTTGCACCAATAAACCTAAATCTTAATTAAGGAAAATTTCAAACTAATTCCTTGAACACTCAAGTTTAGCTTATCCTAATTGAAGTCTTGAATGGGTTTTCCAAAATAGAGTTTGATAGTAGGTTATTCTGATTGATAGAGGCATCGCTACCTGAGCCTAACTTTGACATTAACGTCATCAACCCATACCCTGTGATCTGTTCCCACACCGGATAAACCCTGATGGATGCCATCACTATATTAGTATTAATTAGCGGCTTTGTTTTGTTGATCGCCGGAGCCGAAATTCTGGTACGAGGAGCATCCCAATTAGCTGTAGCTGCTGGACTTTCACCCTTAGTTGTCGGATTAACGGTTGTTGCCTATGGCACCAGCGCTCCGGAATTAGCCGTATCTGTACAGTCTAGCTACGCGGGACAAGCAGATATTGCCATTGGTAACGTTGTTGGCAGCAACATTGCCAATATTTTGCTAATTCTAGGCAGTTCCGCCGCCGTTGCCCCGCTGATTGTCTCGCGACAGTTGGTGCGACTTGATGCGCCTGTAATGACTGGAGTATCGTTGCTGGTGTGGTTAATGGGGTGGGATGGTAAACTGAGTCGGGGGGATGGGATTTTCTTGGTTATGGGAGCGATCGCTTACACTCTATTTACTCTCTACCAAGGACGTCGAGAAAGCCAAGCCCAGGAAGGCGCATCAGAAAGCAATAATCAGCGCTCTCGCCGAGGGATCTATCAGATCTTACTCAACCTAGGCTTAATTATTGTTGGTATAGGAATGTTGGTAGTGGGGTCAAACTACCTGATTAAGGGTTCTGTAGATGTCGCCCAAGCGCTTGGAATCAGCGAATTGATTATTGGCTTAACCATTGTTGCAGCCGGGACTTCGCTACCAGAAATTGCCACGTCAGTTGCTGCGGGTATTCGAGGTGAACGGGATATTGCAGTTGGTAATGCAGTTGGCAGTAATATTTTTAATCTCCTATTGGTGTTGGGAGTATGTAGTGTTGTTGCACCTGACGGCATAGCTGTATCAATGCCTGCTTTAAATTTTGACATTCCTGTCATGATTGCTGTCGCTGTCGCTTGCTTGCCAATTTTCTTTACTGGCTATTGTATTGCTCGCTGGGAGGGAATTCTGTTTCTGGCATACTACGTCGCTTATACGATGTATTTGTTTCTTAACGCCACTGAACATGATGCGTTGGAGGAATTTAGCGCGATCATGCTCCTGTTTGTTATGCCGTTGACTCTCATAACACTGCTTATTCTGGCGATTCGTTCCTTCCGCAAAACTTGATGTTTAATGGGAGAAGTATTGAGTGTGTAGGGGCGGGTTTAGGGACTTTCTGCTTGACTATTGATAGTAACACTTGTGCAAAACCCGCCCTGACTAAGTGTTGAATTTTGATCCTTCATGACCTTTGAGGACATGGTTTTGCTGCTCTCCCCTGCTCCCCTGCTCCCCTGCTCCCCTGCTCCGCCGCACTGCACTAGCTGCGCCAATCCGGGAATTTACCTTGAAGACAAGCCGCGATTTCCGGTGTCCACTGTTCTTCTAAGGTCATTAGCCATTCCTCGAACTTATCATCTGTAGCTAAGGGTACAGTCTGGTATTGTAATTTAAGGAAGGCTTTTTGAGTGTGGGTCAATTTGGAGGATTGGAATTGATGCAATTGTGAAGACATAACTTGAATCGAACTGAATCAATCGTTATGTCAATTGTCATCCGCCACAATGCTGATCGTAAACAGCATTTTTACGGATTTTTCAAGAACGTTTGTGGAGGAGTTTACAGAATTGTTGATAGGTAAAATCTCGCAACCTGTTCAACTTAACGTTTACTGTCAAGGTCAAGGCGTTCCAATTCTCTGCCTGCACGGTCATCCGGGCTCGGGGCGTTGTATGTCGGTTTTTACCGACCATCTATCTCAACGATTCCAAACCCTGTCTCCTGACTTGCGCGGATATGGTCGCAGTCGTACAGTGGAAGCGTTTCAGATGAGCGACCACCTGATAGATTTGGAGGATATGCTTAACCGCTTCGGGATCAATCGTTGTTTGGTACTCGGCTGGTCTTTGGGTGGGATTCTCGCTATGGAATTAGCGCTAAGGCTACCTGAGAGAGTGAGTGGTTTAATTTTGATCGCCACAGCCGCACGACCAAGAGGAAATCATCCTGCGATCGCGTGGCAGGATAATCTCTATACCGGGATCGCTTCTATCTTGAATCGCGTCTCTCCAGGATGGCGGTGGAACATTGAAACCTTTGGCAAGCGATCGCTCTATCGTTATCTCATCCAAAACCATAGTGCAACGGCTTACCAGTATTTAGCACAGGAAGCCTTAGTCGCCTATCTGCAAACCTCTAAGGCGGCGACTGATGCCCTTAACCAAGCATTGAAAGCAAGATACAATAGACTGGCTGACTTAGAACAAATTCAATGTCCTTGTCTGGTATTAGCGGGAGAAGCGGATCGCCACATTACCGCTCAATCAAGTCAAGAAACGGCTCAACACCTACAAGAATCTGAGTGGCGTTGCTATCCTCATACGGCTCACCTGTTTCCGTGGGAAATTCCCAATCAGGTACTCCGTGATATTGATGATTGGATTCAACGCCACCCTCAACGTATTCGCGGGAGTCCTCACCCTCAACTCTCGTAGGGTGAGGAGGGATAGCGGGATGCCGGAAGAATAGAGGCATCCAATTCTTTTCTCAGGCTACACATAAGCCGTTATTTCTCCTGATTAAATCGACTTTACTAAGGGCAAATTGTCCAATTCGTTTCCAGGTGTAGTCGCAAACGGAAACCTTTTGAGTCTT